>NZ_JBSQYS010000015.1:0-109824 GCF_055140945.1 Sunxiuqinia sp. | reverse complement strand
AATGGAGCGCTTGCAACTTTCTTATGAGGTTACGAACCTGAAAATGCTATCAGGAAAACCATTGCCGGTTAATCTTGAGGTGGTGAACTAAAAAAAGGAAGAGCGGTAAACATCTGTTTACCGCTCTTCCTTTAAACAAACAACTAAAATTACCTTGTTTCTTTGCAATCAGATCAACCAATCAACCCTAAAAAAGTCCCTAATAACAAAACAAAAGACTATGTGATTGCAAAGGATTATATGATACGAATGTTTTATGCAATAAGTTTCATTTGCTTCGAAACTGGTTATTTTAGCGCAATTACATTCTTCTTTAACCATAGGAATACGTCATACAATCCCTATTGTCAATAGGTATTTCACTTTGTGTCAGCCTTTGGTGAAAATGTTTTGATTTTTTTTCTTATTGAATTGTTACAAGAATTCACGTAACTCATTCAATCAAAAGCAATTAAACCTAAAATCACACATAATGGAAGATTATCAAGATTTAATTGACAAAGCCTACGAGCTGATGCTCATCTATGCTCCCAAGATCGTATTGCCCATTCTTGTCCTTGTTATTGGCATGTGGATCTTCAACCGATTTACAAAAGCTACCAGACGAACGATGACCGTTCGTAGTGTCAACGTTTCGCTGATTGGATTTGTATCCAGCTTGACCAATCTGGGACTTAAAGCTCAGGGACACCTGGACGTGGTGAAGGAAATCCACATCTTCGTAACTATTTTATTGTCGCCAGACAGCAAAACGATCATCATTCCAAACGGTGCCATTTCGAATGGTGATATTACCAACTACAACACCGAGGGAAAAATCCGTGTTGACATGACTTCCGGAATTTCCTATGAATCCAATAGTAAAACCACGAAAGATGTTTTGATGGGCATTTTAACAGCTCACATCCCAAGGTGTTGAAAGAACCAGCACCTTTTGTTGGAGTCAGCGAATTGGCTAATAGTTCGGTGAATCTCGCTGTTCGTCCACATGTGAAACCCCAAGATTATTGGGCCGTTTATTTTGTTGATATGTATGAAAATGGAAAAATTGCACTGGATGAAGCCAAAATTACGATTCCCTTACCTCAAATGGATGTTCACGTGGATAAATAGGTTTCCGACTGGCTCTCATGACTGCGCGATGAAAAAGTCATTTAATCCTCTTTCTTCATGCGTTAAAAGAATAACATTTTTAGAAGGTCAGTGAATTTTTATTTGGCAGTTCAAATAAAAATTCATTTTTTTGTTGTCACAAGTTCAAAAAGATAATGATATAAATACAATATGGCTTCCGTGGTGGGGTCTTCTTTTGGTAAGAAGGTAATAGCCATATTGGTATTTAAAAAAAATATTTCAAATGAATCAGATCATGTTAACATCTTGGTGGTGGCGCAACAACTTTTCACAATACCGTGGAGAGAGGTAGCTTTCATGTCAAGACATGATCAAAGGAGCGGCTTATCGGAACACGGTAAGCCGCTTTTTTTATTTCGAAAATTAAATAATACAACATACCATGAACCCAATTAATGTACAAGTAAACGTCAAGAAAATTCTGGCCGACACGCTAACACCGGTCAGTGTTTATCTTAAGTTCAGGGAGTTGTTTCCCAACTCCATTTTGCTTGAAAGTTCCGATTACCACGGAAACGAAAACGCCTATTCATTCATCTGTATCAAGCCGATGTATTGCTTTACTGCCGATCAGGGGTTAATCACTATCGACCATTTGGGCAAGCAGCTGATGGAAAAGGAAGTTACAGATCATAAAACGGTAGCTGTCGATTTGGATGCTTTTTTTAAGTCGTTTAAGTTGAGAGGTGATGTGGCCGAAATGCCGGCCAACGGCTTATTTGGCTACCTGAGTTTTGATTCGATCAAGTATTTTGAGAAGATTGATATTACTGCCGAGCGAAAAGAAGAATACGCCGTGCCTGAAGTAAAGTATTGCTTTTACAAATACATCATTGCGATCGATCATAATAAAGACATGATCTCGCTGATCGAAAACCTCCCGGAAGGTGAAACAGCAGAGATGATACAAATTGAGTCCTTATTGAAAAACCTATCATTCCCCGATACACATTTTAATCTGGTAGGCGATGAGAAGTCGAACATAACAGATGAGGATTACCGACAAATGGTGACCAAAGGCAAAGAGCATTGCTATCGGGGCGACGTTTTTCAGATTGTACTTTCGCGCCAGTTTTCACAACAATATGCAGGCGATGAATTTAACGTGTACCGGGCACTGCGGTCAGTTAATCCATCGCCTTATTTATTTTTCTTCGACTATGGCGATTACCGAATTTTTGGGTCGAGCCCCGAAGCAGAACTGCGTATTAAAAAAGGTCGTGCGATAATCAATCCAATTGCCGGAACTTTCCGCAGAACAGGCAATGATGAACAGGATCGTGTATTAGCAGAGCAATTGTGCGCTGACCCGAAAGAGAATGCCGAACATGTGATGCTGGTTGATCTGGCACGCAACGACCTTAGCCGCAACGCCGAAGACGTGGTGGTAGACAGCTATCGCGAAGTGCAATACTTTTCGCATGTGATTCACCTGGTGTCAGAAGTTTCTGGCAAATTACCGGAAAATGCGAATATGGTGACCGTGTTAGGCGATTCCTTCCCTGCCGGAACTTTGTCGGGAGCTCCCAAGCACATGGCCATGCAGTTGATTGACCGATACGAAAACCAACGCCGGAGCTATTACGGAGGAGCCATTGGTTTTATGGGATTCGATAATAGTTTGAACCATGCCATCATGATCCGTTCATTTTTGAGTAAAGAAAAAACACTTTACTACCAGGCTGGTGCCGGAATTGTAGCAGATTCGCAGGAAGAAAACGAACTGCAGGAAGTAAATAACAAATTGGCCGCCTTGAAGAAAGCCATCGAAATTGCGAAGGAGATTTAATCATGAAAATAGTAGTCATAGATAATTACGATTCATTCACCTACAATTTGGTGCATGCTATTAAAAAGATATCTGGCCAGCCCGTTGATGTCATTCGCAACGATGAGTTGGTACTGAGTGATTTGGAAAAATACGATAAAATTGTACTTTCTCCCGGACCGGGAATACCTGAAGAAGCTGGTTTACTGCTAGATATTATCCGCGAATTTGCCCCACGGAAAAGCATGTTTGGTGTTTGTCTAGGGCATCAGGCCATTGGCGAAGCATTTGGTGGAACACTAACTAATATGAACCGAGTGCTGCATGGTATTGCCACTCCGGTGAGTCAGGTGGCAGCCGATCCGATTTTATTTGCCGGACTTCCTGAGCAATTTGACGCGGGCCGCTACCATAGCTGGATTGTTGATGCGGAAGGACTGCCCGACTGTTTTGAAGTAACCAGCACAGACAAAAATGGACAGATCATGTCGATGAAGCACAAAGAATATGACGTGCGAGGCGTGCAGTTTCATCCCGAGTCGGTATTAACTCCACTGGGCGAAAAGATGATCGAAAACTGGTTAAACAACTAAAAACTCGAAACTAATTGACATGAAAGATACTTTAAACTATTTATTTGAAGGAAATACGCTGACTGCTGCAGAAGCAGAAGCGATTCTGACAAAAATTGGTGAAGGGCAGTTTTCCGAATCTGAGATTGCTTCTTTTTTAACGGTTTTCCGCATGCGAAAAGTGAAAGGCGAAGAGATGGCCGGCTTTCGTCAGGCGATGTTGAACTTGTGCATTCCGGTCGACTTTTCTGACTTCAATACGATTGACGTGGTGGGCACCGGTGGCGACGGTAAAAACACGTTTAACATTTCAACTTTAAGTTGCTTTATTATTGCCGGAGCGGGTTATAAAGTTACTAAACATGGCAACTATGGTTTATCGTCGGTAAGCGGTTCTTCCAATATGTTTGAGCATTTTGGGTATCGGTTTACCAACGATCCTGAAAAGCTTCGTCGCGAAGTGGATGAAATCGGACTTTGCTTTTTTCATGCTCCGCTTTTCCATCCGGCGATGAAGCATGTTGGACCGGTTCGAAGAGCGTTGAAAGTAAGAACCTTATTCAATATTATGGGGCCACTGTTAAATCCATCTTTTCCAAAAAATCAACTGGTTGGGGTTTCTGATCTGGAGATTATGAAACTGTATCACGAGGTTTTTAAAAGCAGCGACCAGAACTACATGATTGTGCATAGCCTGGATGGCTACGACGAAGTTTCGCTAACCAGCGATGCTCAGGTTATTTCCACTCAGGATAACAAGATCCTTTCGCCTGCTGATTTTGGTTTTGACACTTACGCCCAGGAGGAATTATCGGGTGGAGAGTCGGTTGAAGATGCAGCATTTATTTTTAAGAGTATTTTGGAAAGCAAAGGAACATCGGCACAACAACATGTAGGAATTGCCAATGCGGCACTGGGCATTCAATGCATGTGTCCCGAAAAATCACTTTCTGACTGCGTTGCCGAAGCTACTGAAGCGTTGGAAAGCAAGAAAGCGTTGGCAGTTTTCACCAAACTAATGAATTCTTAGATGGGTTTTAAGCTCGAAAATATTGTGCCTTGGGGGCGAAATTTGTCAGAATATTGTGAGTTTTTCAGGTTGACAAAGGAAGATCTGAGCAAGCCGATATTGTCTTGCGCTGATGGCCCTGCATCATTCAATGCAGAACTTTCCAGAATTGGGGGCAGTTGTGTTTCAGTCGATCCGATTTATGAGTTCGCTAGTGAACAAATCAAACAACGGATTGATGAAACGGCCAACGAGATATACAACCAGTTGCTGATTCACCAAACCGACTACAACTGGGAATTATACGGGTCGCCCGAAAATTTATTGAAAATCAGGCTTGATGCAATGGACACGTTCTTGAAAGATTACCAAACCGGAGATGCGCATCATCGTTATCAATATGGTGTTTTGCCTGACTTGAAAAGTTTTTCGGGAGATTTCGATCTGGTGCTTTGCTCTCATTTTTTATTCACCTATTCAGAGCATCTTTCAAGCGAGTTCCATATTGAATCGATAAAGCAGATGCTCTCAAAAGGCAATGAGATTCGTATTTTCCCGATTTGTCAAATTGACGGCAGGCCCTCGGTCCATCTCGAGAAAGTTGTTGCGTATTTAAAACAGGAGAACTATCGATACTGCCAGGTGAAAGTTAACTTTGAATTTCAAAAAGGAGGAGACACGATGCTCCGGATCTTTAATAAAAAATGACATTGAAATGACCATATTAGACGAAATAAATAACAATAAACGGGCAGAAATTGCCGATGCTAAATCAAAAATCAGTCAGGAGGAATTGAAGCTTTCACCCTTTTTCAAGCGAAAGACAAATTCTTTGAAAACCGCTTTAAGTGTAGACCGTGCTTCCGGAATTATCGCTGAATTCAAAACAAAATCGCCCTCAAAAGGGATGATAAACGAAACGGCCGAAGTAACGGAGGTGACCGCAGGCTACGTTGCTGCCGGAGTATCTGGCTTGTCGGTATTGACTGATCGCAACTATTTTGGCGGCTCATTTGAAAACCTGGCGAAGGCAAGAATGACTAATCCGAATACACCGATTTTACGCAAAGATTTTATGCTTGACCCCTATCAGGTATACGAAGCCAAGGCACATGGTGCCGACCTGATTTTGTTGATCGCTGCCAGCTTGAGCAAAGAAGAAATGCTGCGTTTATCGGAAACAGCCAAAGAATTGGATTTGGAGATTTTGGTTGAAGTGCACACCGAGGAAGAAATCGAAAAGCTCAACCCTTTAATTGATTTGGTTGGGGTGAATAACCGTAACCTGAAAACCTTTGAGGTGGATATCGAAAACTCAGTTCGGTTGAGCAAATTATTGCCAACAGATATGATTCGCATTTCCGAAAGCGGATTGTCGTCGGTTGATAGTATTCGCTACTTGCGGAAAGCCGGTTTTAGCGGCTTCCTGATGGGTGAGAATTTTATGAAAACAGAGAATCCCGGGCAAGCTTGTGCCGGGTTTATAAAAAGTTTGTAGTAATTGAGCAGGTGACTTCAAGTCACCTGCTCAATAATCACAATAAGAATGAAAGACCTAAAAGTAAAAGTTTGCGGCATGCGGGATCCTGAGAATATTCAGGGTGTTTTAATTGCGGAGCCTGATTATTTGGGCTATATTTTCTATTCAAAATCCAAACGCTATGTTGGGAAAAATCCCGATCCAGAGATTTTTGAGATCGTTCCCAAGTCAACCCTAAAAGTAGGAGTATTTGTGAATGAACCTTTGGATAACGTGATTACAGCCTGCCGTAATTTTAAACTTGAAGTGGCTCAATTGCATGGTACCGAAGATCCCGATTATTGCAGTCTGATTCGGTCAACCGGCCTAACCGTCTTCAAAGCTTTTTCGGTAGATGAGGAGTTTGACTTTTCGTTATTGGAACCATACCGCGAAGTCGTCGATTTTTTTTTATTCGACACCAAAGGGAAACTACCGGGAGGCACCGGTTTAAAGTTCGACTGGGATATCTTGCAAAACTATCAACTGCCAGTTCCGTTCTTGTTGAGTGGAGGCATTAAGCCGGATGATGTTGAAGCACTCCTAGAATTCAACCATAAGCAATTTTATGCGTTGGATATTAACAGTGGATTTGAGATTAGTCCGGCTTTAAAAGCGGTTGATAACGTGCATACTTTTATTCAGAAAATGAGAAAATAAAAATATAAACACATGAAATATCAAGTTAACAAAAAAGGCTACTACGGTGAATTTGGGGGAGCATATATTCCCGAGATGATGCACCCGAACATTGAAGAACTTCAGCAAAAATACATGGAGATTATTGGTTCCTACAATTTCAAACAGGATTTCATTCACTTGTTGAAACATTATGTGGGAAGGCCATCTCCGCTGTATCCGGCACAACGGTTATCCGAAAAGTACAGGACAAATATTTACCTGAAACGTGAAGATCTGAATCACACAGGATCGCACAAAATTAACAATACCATTGGGCAGATTTTGCTGGCAAAGGCGTTGGGTAAAAAACGGATTATTGCTGAAACCGGAGCCGGACAACACGGCGTGGCCACAGCAACCGTTTGTGCCTTAATGGGAATGAAGTGCATCGTTTATATGGGAGCTTTAGACGTGCAACGACAGGCTCCGAACGTAAAAAAAATGAAGATGCTGGGGGCCGAGGTTGTCCCTGCTGTTTCGGGAAATCAAACCTTGAAAGACGCGACTAACGAGGCCATGCGCGACTGGATTAACAATCCGGTTGATACACATTACATCATTGGCTCGGTCGTTGGGCCACATCCGTTCCCGGATATGGTTACTCAGTTTCAAGCCGTGGTTAGCGAGGAAATTAAAATGCAATTGGATGAGCACATTGGCCGCGAGTTCCCCACACGAGTGGTTGCTTGCGTTGGTGGTGGAAGTAATGCAGCAGGTGCTTTCTATCATTTTTTGGAAAATGAAGAAGTCGAGTTAATTGGCGTTGAAGCTGCCGGCAAAGGAATTGACACACAGGAAACAGCTGCTACGTTAACGCTCGGCAAAGTGGGAGTGCTGCACAGTGCCAAGTCCATGCTAATGCAAACCGAAGATGGACAGATTATAGAACCATATTCTATTTCTGCCGGCTTGGATTACCCGGGAATTGGGCCATTGCACTCACACCTGTTTAAAACCGGTCGGGCCAAATACCTGTGGGCAACAGATGAGGAAGTTTTTGAAGCAGCTCTGGAACTAACCCAATTGGAAGGAATTATTCCTGCTTTAGAATCAGCGCATGCATTGGCAGCCCTCAAAAAAATCAAGATGAAACCCGATGATGTCACGGTCATCAATCTTTCAGGAAGAGGTGATAAAGACATGGAAACTTATCTGGATCATTTCGGCTATTAATCGACTCTAAAATTATTAATGATGAAGAATAGAATCAATCAACTATTTCAAGATAAAAAAGAAAACATCCTTTCTGTTTACTTTACGGCCGGTTATCCACAAGTGAATGACACGGTTGAAATTATCAAAACGCTGGAGAAAAACGGAGTTGACCTGATTGAAATCGGCATGCCATTCTCTGACCCGGTTGCCGATGGGCCTGTCATTCAGAATAGCAGTACTGTTGCGTTGAGAAATGGAATGAGCATCAAGCAGCTTTTCGAACAATTAAAGTCAATTCGGCAAACAGTCAACATTCCACTAATCCTAATGGGATATTTAAACCCGGTTATCCAGTTCGGTCTTGAGGCCTTCTGCAAGAAATGTCAGGAAGTTGGTATCGATGGACTCATCTTACCCGACTTACCGGTTTCTGTTTATCAGGAAGAATACAAAGAACTGTTTGAGCAGTATGGTCTGCATAATATTTTATTAATTACTCCTCAAACATCCGATGCACGGATACAGGAGATTGATAAAGCTTCCGGTGGTTTTATTTACATGGTATCCAGTTCATCAACCACCGGCACAAAAGATAAAGTTTCTGATTTTCATGAGGACTATTTTAATCGGGTGAACCAGTTGAAATTGAATAATCCCCGGCTGATCGGCTTTGGGATTTCAAATCAGGAGACCTTTGAGAATGCCTGTAAATATGCTTCGGGAGCAATCATAGGAAGTGCATTTGTAAAAGCTCTTGAGCAAGACAAAACACTGGAAGAAAAGATTTCAGCATTTGTTAATCGTATTGTAAAGCCTGTTTAATCTGAGGATCGTTTATTTGTACTGAGATCACATTTACAAATGTTATATAACAAGTTAAAACGCTGCTTTTTTTTACTGGCTGAATGTCAGTTTTTTATCCTTCATGTTGGGGTTAAGGGAAGTTAAATCGTGTTAATTTCTATTCTTCAACATACCAAAAAAGGACTAGTTTTGTTATCTTAATAAGGAAATTAATTAAACGTTCTTAATACTATGATTGAATATGCACAAGTAATTTTACCAAAGGTTAGTTTTAGCCGGGATTTATTCCGAAAAGAATTAATCAAATGTGTGAAATGGGCTGAGAGCACTAAAGACGTCAATGAACTTCGTATTTGGTGTGATGACAATTTTGGGGAAATGTATCCCGATATTTTAAATGATGTTTTTTCAATAATTGCAGCATAACTTAAAAAATAAAAAGGCCTTTTCCGGGGCCTTTTTTCATTCCAAATTTGTTGGACTATTCTCCAATACTTTTCAAAACACCATCCAAAACTCCATTCAGGTCAAACTCTCCTTTTTTAGAATAACCGGTTCGAATCACAATCAGCTCTTTCGATGGGATTATACAAATAAATTGACCATCATGTCCTTTGCACATCAACATATCTTTGGGTGCATCCGGATACTCAGCAGATTGATTGAGCCAGAAAAACGAACCATAACGACCGTTTGAACCATTGGCAACCTGAGCTGTATAATCAACCCAACCCTCGGGTAACAATTGCTCACCCTGCCAGTTTCCTCCGTTCAAATACAGCAGAGCAAAGCGTGCATAGTCGCGCATGGTAGCATATAAATAAGAAGATCCCACAAAAGTACCGGACGCATCCACTTCAAATACGGCGCTGGTCATTCCAATTTTATTGAATAAAGCTGTGCGTGGAAAAGCAAAGTACTCTTCATCAGATGCAAATGTCTTGCGTAATTCCCGACATACCAAATTAGTCGTTCCTGAAGAATACAACCAAACCGAATCAGCTGGATATTCATAAGGCTTTTGCTGTGCATACAATCCCATATCCCCTTTCTTATGAAGCATGATGGTCACGTCTGATAAATTTCCATAACCTTCATTCCATTCCAGACCACTATTCATGTGCATCAGGTTATTGAGCGTGATACCTTGCCGCTTATCATCCTGCCAATCATCAATCTTCAGGGGCTGCTGGATAGCCATCTTTCCATCTTTAACCCGCAAGCCAACGAGGGTATTGGTAAAGCTTTTGGCCATCGACCAACTTAAAAAGCGATTGTTTTCGTCAAAATCATCCCGGTAAACTTCGGCTACCGGCTGACCTTTGTAGATAACCATCAATGCAAAGGTGCCTTTGTAGGGAACGGTGTCTGCCATAGCCCGACTTAAAGCCAGCTTCAGTTTAACCGTGTCAAGATCAATTGGAATGGAGTCTGCAATTAAATTCCCCATTGGCCACGCCATGGTATCCGGATTCGCCGGACGACTTTCGATGATCGGATAATTCCTGTCTTTAATTTCCTTTTCAGAATACGCTTCCACCAACGTGCATCCATAACCGTCTATATAAACTGCTTTAGATTCGCTCCATAAAAAACGACTGACGACTTCCCTCTTTTCAAAATCGATCGTATTATTAGTGAAGGCAACAACCGAAAAATTCAGGTCTTCATTTTCCATCGCTTCCTGACTACGTCCAGCGACAAAAACTCCTGAAGCTAGGTTTTTTGCCGCATAACCGGTAACAACAGGCATTAGCAAGTTTAAATAATAAACAGCTCCAATTATAACAGCAATCAGGATGGCAACAAAAAGTCTTTTTTTCATAGTGAGGCAAATAGAAATTGTCTAATCAATTGCGCCTCAATTTACAAAAATATCAGGCATTCAAAATAAGATCGCGACACTTCCAGAACAAAACTGAACATCTATAAAACCAGGTCACCGAAGAAGACTTGTCAGGCATTAACTGTAAAAAGGGCAGTGCTTCCAAACTTAAGACCACAAAAAACCCCTTGAAAATCACTATTGCTCAAGAGGTTTCATTGCCTATCTCGTAGTCCCACCGGGAATCATGATATATTTTTTTAGATTTATCAACTTTGTTACTACTTGCAATAATTCAACTACTTACAAAGGTGTATTAACTTTCCTTTTTCCTAAATTTCGCCCATTTTTTACAAATTTCGTTCCCCCTGTCGTTCCCCTTTCTTATTTTTGTAGATAAATAGAACTTCAAAAGATATGGCTAAAATAGCTTTCCATCTGAACATGAGTAAAAGAGACAAAAATGATTTTGTACCGATCCGGACAAAAATCGCAGTTGAATCTAAGGCAGTCATGAAAAATTTGCCATTCAAAGTTAAGGTAAAGAAAAACAATAAAGGGTCTTTTGAACCTGTAAAATGGGACAAGGGAAAACAACGATTTGCCGGTTTTCGAAAGGAAGATAAAAACGCTGATTACTACAATAAGGCTAACGCATTTCTGGATGATTATACCTCAAAAGCAAATAATTTCTTTAACGACTGCTTGTTGAATGATATCCCGCTAACGATTCCTCTCATCAAAGATTTTTTTAATGGGATCACACCAAATTTAAAAAATAAGAAAGTGGGTTTTTGGATAGCTTGGGATGAATTTTTGACAGCCGGGGAACTCACGTACGAAGCAAATACCATTCGGAGCCGCAAATCGAAAAAGAAGAAATTTGAGGAATTTCAAAATGATACCGAATACAAAATGACTTTTGAAACTATCAACTTGGAATTTTGGGATAAACTTACAGAGTATATCTTATTTACAAAAGAACATGAATTCAATTATCTACCCGCACTCATAAAACAACTAAAAGCCTTTATGAAATGGAGCTACGAAAGGGGATATCACAACAGTAAAACTTATAAAAAGTTCTCAGTTCAGGAAAAAGAAGGGAGTATTATCTATTTGACGTATGCTGAATTAAAACAACTAGTTAACTTCCAGTTTAAAAACAAACGTCTTTCCCGTGTTCGGGATTTTTTCTGCTTTGGATGCCTGACCGGTGCCAGGTATAGCGATCTGATCCGGCTAACTAAAGACAACATTGCTGAGAGTACATTAAAATTCACCACTGAAAAAACGAACAAAGACGTAGCTATTCCAATTTTTCCAGAGCTGCAAACAATTATCGATCGGTATCCTGACCAATACAAACTTTTACCTTCGTACAGCGACCAGAAGGCACGAGACTACATAAAAGAAGCATGTCAATTAGCTGGCATTAAGGCCAAGACTGAAAAAAGAAGCTTCAAAAAGAATGAAACAATCAAAACATTCCGACCAAAATATGAACTAATAGGCACCCACACAGCCCGAAAAACATTCGTTTGCCTGGCACATGAGAGAGGAATGGATATTAAAACAATTATGGATATTACCGGAATAAAAGACCAACGGACACTCAGTAGGTATCTAAATGTTTCTATTAACACAAAAAAGCAACATCTTTCAAATACATTTGGAGATCTAAGCCCGAAAGAAGAATCTGACGAAACATTGACAGCAATGCGGGAAACACTTTTAAAAGCTGGTTTTGACCAAGAAAAAATTAATAAAATCATCAAAGAAAAAAACTAACTAAGTTTGAAGTACGAAATAAAGTACTTATTTTTGTACTTATTAAATATCGTGAGACATGAAAGCAGTTAATTATTCTGAATTGAGGCAAAACCTTAAAGCCAATCTGGATGCAGTAACAGAGGATGAGCTACTAGTCGTTCATCGATCAAAAGGCAAAAGTATTGTTATGATGTCATTAGAAGAATTCAACGCATTACAGGAAACCTTTCATCTGAACCGGAGCAGAACAAACCGCCAAAGGCTTGAAAATGCCGTTGAAAATATCAATTCTAAAACAAACCTGGTCAAAAAACCCATTGTAGAGTAATGGACATTTATTGGGATAAAACAGCCTGGGAAGATTACCAGCACTGGGTGGCAAATGATCGTAAGGTATTAAGGAAAATCAACGCCTTGATAAAAGAGTGCCAGCGCACACCATTTGCCGGAACCGGCAAGCCAGAAGCACTGAAACAAAACCTTTCCGGCTTTTGGTCGCGCAGGATAACAGGAGAACACCGCCTGGTTTATAAGGTTGAAAATGATATTTTATACATTGCTCAATGCAGATACCACTACTAAGCGAACGTTTATTTAACATTATATTTTATGTGTTGTGGCTTTTTACAAATATGTATAATATGATAAAAGTAACTATTGACGGAAAAACAGAAAAAAGCAAAAAGTTAATTGAATTATTAAAAGCTTTTCCTAAAAACGATATATTCAGGATTGTTGGTGAACCTACTGGTAAAAGTGATAATTCTTTAAAGGAACAAGATTTTAGCATCGATGAACTGCTAAAGAAAATAAGCGAATTGTAACGCTAACCAGAAAAAGAAAAGCCCGAAAAGCTACTTGATAAGATATTCCGGCCTAATGCTGTCTGGGTGCTTGTATGCTTTCGCCCATTGCAGACGTCCGAAACGTGCCCAGCCCAGCAATGCAAAGTTAAGTGATCCTAAGATTAAAAACAAAAAGCCCAACCAATGATCCTGATCCACTGCCAGTTGGGCTATCAGGTAATTCATGGCTGGGCAAAACCCGACTGATAAGCTAGTCCTGTCAAGGATACTGCATTGGACTCAGTCGGTTATTAGGCAGTAATTTTTTCTTTAAACCTTTTCATCAGAGGCTCAAAGTTTTGATCTTTAAATTCATTCTCTATTTCATCTTGCGAGAGAAGTCCATTTTTAACCCATGCAGCCAATAAACCGGCTTCAATATCAATAAATTTAAATTTTTTCTTGAAATGAATATTAATGTAGTCTGACTTTCCTTTGTCTACGGGCTGTTCTCTCTCAACTTGTTCTAGTTCCGTATAATAAAACTCCTTTATCCAATTGAGCGACATGCTTTTCATGCCCAGTAGGTCTCTAGAGTAATAGTGTTTTAAGCTAATATTATCCTCGAGTTGCCTTTGTAAAGATTCAATTTCCTTTTTCAGTTCCTCTATCAACCTTGATTGATCATTTTCTTTGTGGTCCACATCAAAAAGAAGATTGAAATCCTGATCTAATATTTTTGCAAGCCCTTTTCCAACCTGGATTGATATGCTCTTTGTTTTTCCCGTTTCAATACTTGCATATGATGCCTGAGTAAGTCCAGATGCTTCGGCTACTTGAGACTGACTTAATCCCTTTGATTTTCGTAACTGCTTTAATTTTTCGCCAATTTTATCCATACGTCAAAAATATAGAAATATCTATCATTCTCAAAATCAATAATAACTATATCGTTATTCATATCTTTTTTTTAATTATATTTATTTGTATTTGGTTATTTAAAACGATATTTCTATCATTGTATTGAAAAACAAATAAAATAATACAAAATGGAAAAACAAATCATTATTATTACCGACGAGCAAACCTTAGAAAGAACCATCGAATCTGCTTTAAGGAAAAACCTCGAAGGGAAAAACAGCCTTAACCCTGATTTTGAACAAGACAAGCTAACGTTGACCAAAGCAGCAAGACTTTCCAATATGTCAATTCCAACCTTTAACAACCGGGTAAAAGACGGCATTTTCAAAAAACACGGTACCGGCCGTAAAATCTTCTTTTTGAAATCTGAAATTATCGAAGCTCTAAAAAACAATGCTTAAATGGTATGCGGAATAAAAACACCAAAAATGAAAAACTAGCAGCTCTGTATATGAGAATTGGTACTGATTACTATAAGATTATTGAGCAGCCCTTAACATCAGGAGACCGAAATGAGATAATCAAAGTATGGAGAAAACAGGAAATAATAGATGATCATGGAAGACCATTTTTGAGTGATATTGGAAAATATGATTCATTTTGTTTTATCCCGGATCATGAAAACTATCAAAGAGTTGTCGGAAACTCATATAATAAATACGAACCGATACCTCACGAACCCAAAGAGGGAGAGTGGCAAAAAATAGAAGTATTTCTTAAGCATATCTTTGGAGAACAATATGCAATAGGATTGGACTACCTAACGATTATTTGGAAGTACCCAACACAAAGGCTCCCTATTCTATGCCTGGTTTCAGAGGAACGGAATACAGGAAAAACCACGTTTCTGTTATTTCTAAAAGCAATATTTGGTAAAAACATGACTTTCAACACAAACGAAGACTTTAGGACTCATTTCAATTCTGGCTGGACATGTAAGTCAATCATCGGTGTAGATGAAGTTTTTTTGGAAAGAAAAGAAGATGCGGAAAAGCTGAAAAATCTTTCAACCTCCAAAACAGTAAACAATGAAGCCAAAGGTAAAGATAGATTTGAACAGGAGTTCTTTGGAAAGTTTATCCTTTGCTCAAATAACGAAACAGATTTTTTAAAAATTGACTCAAAGGAAATACGTTATTGGATTCGCAAAGTCCCAACCTTTCAGACCGAAGATAAAGATCTATTGGACGAAATGAAAAAGGAGATACCGGCTTTTATTCATTTTCTAACATCCAGGGAGATTGAAACACCAAACAGAACTCGAATGTGGTTCACCAGAGAACAGCTATGGACTGATGCTTTAAAAAAGGTTATACAGTCTGGAACCTCTCCGCTCGAGCACGAAATAAAAGATGTAATTACCGACCAGTTTTTAAACTTTGAACAAGATGAAGTTAAACTAACTCAAAAAGACATTATTGACTTGCTAAAAAATGAAAACGGCGTTAACAATGTGAGAAAAAAGGACATTACTGACATTCTTAAAAAATGGGGATACGAACCAACCGAACAGCCTAAATATTACAAAAAATGGAGATATGTTTCTGATAATGAGGGAAAGCATATTCCGATGGAATTTTCAAATACTGGGCGTTACTGTACATTTAAACGCAGTGATTTTGTTAGTAAAAAGTGAGTTGTGAGAATTATATATCTACCTATCTAATAATAATACATATAGGTATCTCACAAATATCTCACAAACATCTCACATTCTCACAAATCGTCAAAATCTCACATAAAAAAACAAATGTGAGAAGTTTGTGAGATGCATAATCAATTACTATTCAGTGCATTAAGGTGCTTTTTCTCACATCTCACAATTATTTTGAGTATCGACGTGAAATTTTTGCTCATCAGAAAAGAAAAAAAACATGAATTGCAATCAAGCTAAACATATAAAAATAGTTGATTTTTTAAGCAATCACGGAATAGAACCGACTCGGGTTTACGGAGATTACGCCTGGTATAATTCACCTATCCGGACTGACAAAACCCCAAGTTTCAAAGTCAACCTTTCAAAAAACCAGTGGTTTGATGTTGGTGCCGGCTATGGCGGTAATATTCTTGATCTGGTTATGGAAATGAATGCAACCAGTATAACCGGCGCTTTAATGATCCTACAAGAACCCGAATTATCAAAACCCTCTTTTTCTTTTTCAGAAAAGCAAAAATCATCCGGGATTGAAATTAAACATGTTCAGCCACTTCAAAACAGAGCGTTACTACAATACCTTAGCAGTCGGAAAATACCGGCAAAAATCGCCTCTCTGTACGTTATGGAGGCTTATTACAAGGTAAAAGAAAGACAATACTTTGCCCTGGCCTTTAAAAACGATAAAGGAGGGTATGAGCTGCGGAGTAAAAGCTATAAATTGTGCAGTACTCCCAAATACATCACCACCATTCCCGGGAACAATAATTCAATCAATGTATTTGAGGGTTTCATGGACTTTCTTTCAGCGATGGTGTTTTTCAATACCAGAAAGCCCGCAAACAAAACTATCATCCTGAATACCACACACAATTTACGATACATAGAACAGCTCTTAAAATCAGCGCAAAGAATTAACCTATACCTGGACAATGACGAATCAGGGATAAAAGCAAGGAATGAGATAATGAAACTTAATCCCAATGTAACGGACTATTCATCAATCACATATCCCAATCACAATGATTTCAATCAATTTTTAAACTCAAATAATTATGAAAACAAAAGACAAAAAAAATGAAATGGTTCCTGTAATGGTTGATAAAAACGCTGCTTCTTTTATCAAATCAATTAGAGATGAAGAAGAAAAAGCGCTATCCTATTTCTCCGATGCAATTCGCGATCTTACACATTTAGTCCTTTTACATAAAGAACAGATAGACAAAGAGTATCATGAAAAGCTGGATAACTCATTAATCCATTTATCCTATTTAGTGGATCATCTGGAAAAATTTGAGATCACCCAATGATAAATGAGTTATAAAGCAATGCACAAAAAAGAGCTGGCGGAGTTGGTGGGGGTTTCTCTGCGGACTTTCCGCTATTGGCTAAACGAAAAATACTTCGTTGAATTGAAAGAGATCGGATATATGAAAACACAAAAAATACTTACTCCAAAACAGGTTTCTTTTCTTTTCAAAAAGTTAGTCATTACTCCAGAAGAAGAATAAGCAAGTTGCTTTATCTGTCTTTATTCAGTAGTAAACGGCAATAAACGGCAAAGATAGCCTATTGTAAACACTATATTGCAAGCATAAGTTCTTCTATATGGTTGAGACATTTACCCAGTATGAACACCTGTATTTCTAGTATATAGCTGATGTATATACCAACTCATAACAAGTAAATAACAGTTGCATTTTAGGTACATTTTTCGACCATGTATGAATAATATTAACCAAAAATCAGTTTACAAATGAAACGTCGTTATTCAAATTTTTACGATCAAAAGATCACCCCTTACGATGAACCGCAGCCGGTTGATCCATCAACTTCAGGTGGAAGTCAAACAAAACCTACTCCACAACCAACAGGTACGTCAAACCCCTCCTGGGGGACTGATCCATATTCAATTGGTATCTATGGTACAGATTGGAAGTGGATAGATAGTACATTAACTTATGTTGACCAAAATGGGCAGGAGCAAGCGCTTATGGTAAATGATCCAATTATGAGTGGACTTATAGCTATAGCAAAAGACCCGAACCAACCACAAGAAAATACTGATTCGGCTCAAAAGTTAAGCATTAGCCAAAGCTCCAGTCAAACATCTAGCACACCCAGCGAACAAAAAACACCCTGGAAAGTGATCGGACTGGCAACGGCTCTGATTATCACAGCTTTTATAATTTACAAAACACTTTAGCCATGTTGGACTACAAAAACAGGATCAAATTTTTTCAAGAAAGAAGGGGGAATTACTCCGAAGAAAAAGAGAATGAACATGATAATTTCATGGACGATAATGATCCCACTCAGTTTATTATTATCCTGAAAGATAAAATTGACTGGCTGGAAAACCAGGTTCAAACTCTAGAGGCTGAACTCTTCAATCAAGAACAGAAAACACAAGAACCAGCGCAACACGTAGCAGAACCGGAACCTATTGAAAACGCTAACAAACCAAAACCGGTCAATCCTTTTCTACTGTCAGCCGCAGCAATAATATTAATGCTAATCTTTTCAAAATTATAGTATGACACGCAAAAATTTTAAAAATATTCAGATTCAAGGTAAAATTGAACTTGCTGAACTTTTTGAAGACACTTACGAGCAGTCCGGAGCCAACTCAAAAGGAGAGTTTCTCAACATCCTCCTGGACACCTATCTGAATCCAAATCAAAAAACAGAAGATACTGGAAATGTCAAGCAGTTACTTTCTGAAAAAGAAAATCTAGAAGCACAAAAAGAAAATTTGGACAAAGAGATGAATGAAGCACAGGCAGAAAATCAGCAACTCAAAGTACGCTTGGGACTTTACGAGAATGACATTTTAAAGAAACTCCTGAAAAAGCACAAAGGAAAAACGCTTCATTTCAGAAATCCGGAAGGCGACTTGGTCAATGTTGACGTTTTTGATTTACCTGATGTCTACAAAGCACTTATTAACTCAATAGAAGTATAAGCTATGGAAATTAATCAAGCTTTTGATCCATTTAGGATGACAGCCAGTTCGGGAAAAACAAACTGGGTGCTACCAATTGTTTTCTTAATCGTATTTGCTGTTGTCGGATATTTAATCCACAGAAATAATTTAGATGAGTCATCAACTCGTTAGGATACGATACACAAGCGCAATTGCCTGGATTATCTTAACAATGGCACTTGGGGCACAAAAAACCCTCAAACTTTTTCTTTTCTTTCTGATAGTCCTGGGGATTGAAGGAGTGATCCACCTAACAAAGAAAGATATTTAACGATGTTTTAGTTTTGTACGCTAACGTTTGGATAATTATTCAAACTACAAAAAAAAGAGCTGCTATTTCGATAGTGGCTCTTTTTCTTTATTGAAATACAAAATTCGTTCCCCATTCATTCCCCTTTAAAGGCATTAGCATCTAACAATCAGCTTTTTATGAGTTTTTAAAGTAGTCCCACCGGGAATCGAACCCGGATCTACAGTTTAGGAAACTGCTATTCTATCCGTTGAACTATGGAACCATCATTTTTGTAAAAAACACATCATTACAAAAAAGCTTTGCAAAAATAGGAAAAAGCGACAGGATTCAAAAAAAGAAATAGATGCCAACTCATTTTTCGAGTTGAACTACTAATCTGGTTTTGTTAACAGAAAATTTACAAGGCAATCATTCTTACACATCTGACTCACTGCACATTATCACATATTTATCGAATTTTTCTTAGAAACGTTTTAAATTAGCTATTTTTGACCTTCCAATTATTGCGGGTAAAACCACTAAAATCTACTTTTGTGGAACTTTATCAGAAACATTAATTTTTTAAATAAAACTATTATCCTATGAGCAATTTTCTGACTTCTTCTATTGGGAAAAAGTTTATCATGAGTATCTCAGGCCTTTTCCTGATGATGTTCATTGTCGTTCACTTGGGAATCAATTTACTTTTGATTTTTGATGACAGCGGTGAGCTTTTTAACCTAGGGGCAAATTTTATGGCTACCAACCCGGCTATCCGTATAATGGAACCGATACTGGCGTTGGGCTTTATCGTACATATTTTATGGTCTCTCATTGTTAGTTTTCAAAACATGAAGGCTCGCCCTACCGGATACAACCAATCTAAAAATTCAAGTAACTGGGCATCTCGCAATATGCTTGTTCTTGGCTGTTTAATTTTTGTATTCCTGGTTATGCACATTTATAACTTCTTCTACATTATTAAATTTGAATACCAGAACCTACTGGAAGTCGATATTGACGGAGAAATCATGCATGATTCCTATTCATTAGTTGCCGGACTATTTAAAACAAGTGTAACGTATTGTATTCTTTACGTTATTGGCGCAATCCTTTTGGGACTGCATCTTGGACATGGTTTTTGGTCTTCGTTTCAAACCATTGGATTTGCGAATAAAGCGTGGTTGAAAAGATTACAGGTAATCGGACAAATTTACGCGATTGTCGTTACTGTCGGTTTTGCAATCATCCCATTGTATTTCCTGATTAAATTTTAACCGAAAAGAAGTATAGAATTATGAGCATACTAAATTCAAAGATACCAGAAGGGCCATTGGCTCAGAAATGGACAAATTATAAGAATCACCAAAAACTGGTGAACCCTGCCAACAAACGCAAACTCGATGTAATTGTCGTAGGAACGGGTTTGGCTGGTGGTGCTGCCGCAGCGTCACTTGGTGAAATGGGTTTCAATGTAAAAAACTTTACCATTCAGGATTCTCCACGCCGTGCGCACTCCATTGCCGCACAGGGTGGTATTAATGCTGCAAAAAACTATCCGAACGACGGTGACTCAGTTTACCGTTTGTTTTACGATACCATAAAAGGTGGTGACTACCGTGCCCGCGAGGCCAACGTTCACCGCTTAGCTGAAGTTAGTAATAGTATTATCGACCAGTGTGTTGCACAAGGTGTTCCTTTTGCCCGCGAATATGGCGGTTTATTAGACAACCGTTCGTTTGGTGGAGCACAAGTTAGTCGTACATTTTACGCACGTGGGCAAACCGGTCAGCAGCTATTGCTGGGAGCTTACCAGGCGTTGATGCGTCAGGTAAACAAAGGCTCGGTTACGATGCATACGCGTACCGAGTTAGTCGATATTGTCATTGTTGACGGCAAAGCACGCGGAATTATTACCCGCGACTTGGTAACCGGAGAATTGCAACGTCATTTTGGCCATGCTGTAGTGTTAGCTACCGGTGGCTACGGAAACACATTTTTCCTATCAACCAACGCGATGGGATCAAACGGATCAGCAGCTGTAAAAGCGTTCCACAAAGGAGCCATGTTTGCGAATCCATGTATGGCACAAATTCACCCAACTTGTATCCCTGTTCATGGGGAGTTCCAAAGTAAACTAACCTTGATGTCCGAATCACTTCGGAATGATGGACGTATTTGGGTGCCTGCTAAAAAAGAGGACGCTGAAGCTATTCGCGAAGGAAAACTGAAACCAACCGATATTAAGGAAGAAGATCGCGATTACTATTTGGAGCGTCGTTATCCTGCTTTCGGAAACCTGGTACCTCGTGATGTTGCATCGCGTGCAGCAAAAGAACGTTGCGATGCCGGTTTCGGTGTTGGAACCGGGCTGGCTGTTTACCTGGACTTCAAATCATCTATCGAGCGCTTAGGCAAAGATGTGATTGAAGCACGCTACGGTAACTTGTTCCAGATGTACGAAAAAATTGTCGACGACAATCCATACGAAACGCCAATGATGATTTACCCTGCAATCCACTACACCATGGGTGGTATTTGGGTTGATTATGAACTGCAAACCAATATTCCGGGCTTATTTGCTGCCGGTGAGGCTAACTTCTCCGACCACGGTGCCAACCGTTTGGGAGCTTCGGCTTTGATGCAAGGATTGGCAGATGGTTATTTTGTGTTACCATACACCATTCAGAATTACCTGGCTGATGAAATTCGTACTCCTCGCATGGATACGAATGCAAAAGAGTTTGTTGAAGCTGAGAAATCGGTAAAAGATCGATTTGAAAAACTGTTGAACATTAAAGGTAATCGTTCGGTAGATAGCATTCACAAAGAACTTGGCTTAATCATGTGGGACTTTGTTGGAATGGCTCGTAATGAAAAAGGTCTTAAAGATGCTATCAAAAAGATTGAAGCAGTTAAAAAAGAGTTCTGGACCAACGTCCGCATTCCTGGAAATAAAGAAGGAATGAATGTCGAATTGGAAAAAGCCAGCCGTTTGGCTGATTTCCTTGAAATTGCTGATCTGATGGCACGTGATGGATTGAACCGTGAGGAATCCTGCGGTGGTCATTTCCGTGAAGAATATCAAACCGGAGAAGGTGAAGCACTGCGTCAGGATGATAAGTTTGCCTATGTTTCTTGCTGGGAATATCAAGGTGAAAAAGAAGAACCAAAACTGAATAAAGAGGAATTGGTTTACGAGAATGTTCAAATGCTTCAACGTAATTACAAATAACGGCTATAAAAAAGGAGAGCAATCATGGATAAAACAATAAATCTCACGCTTAAGATTTGGCGTCAGAACGGTCCCAAAGAAAAAGGCCGTTTCGAAACCTATCAAGTTTCAGATATTTCAACTGACAGTTCTTTCCTCGAAATGATGGATATCTTGAACGAACAGTTGGTTAACGAAAATAAAGAACCCATCGCTTTCGATCACGATTGTCGTGAAGGAATCTGCGGAATGTGTTCACTATTCATCAACGGACGTCCACACGGACCGGATGAGGAAATTACAACCTGCCAGTTGCACATGCGTAAATTTAAAGATGGCGAAACAATAACCATCGAACCATGGCGCGCTGCTGCATTTCCAATCATCAAAGATTTGATTGTCGATCGTCAGGCGTTTGACAAAATCATTTCTTCGGGCGGTTATGTTTCCGTAAATACAGGTGGTGTTCCTGATGCAAATGCCATTCCGATTGCAAAACCTGCTGCCGACGAAGCGATGGATGCAGCTTCATGTATCGGTTGTGGAGCTTGTGTAGCGGCTTGTAAAAACTCGTCGGCCATGTTGTTTGTCTCGGCAAAAGTTAGCCAACTGGCCTTGCTTCCGCAGGGTAAAGTTGAAGCGAAACGCCGTGCGAAAGCAATGGTTGCAACAATGGACGAACTTGGATTTGGCGGATGTACCAACACCGGAGCTTGTGAAGTAGAATGCCCGAAAAGTATTTCTATTGCACACATCTCTCGTTTAAACCGTGAATTCTTGAAATCACGCTTGTCAGAATAAACCAGAGAATACAAGATAACAAAGCGGCCGTTTCTATCAAAAGAAACGGCCGCTTTGTTTTTTCACAAAATCAAGTTTAATCCCGACGAACATCGCCGCCACTGGATTCATTAATATCTTTTTGGGTCGGATTTCCTTTATATCGAATGTCGCCACCGCTACTCGAGTTGGCTTTAATCGATTTGGTTGCATGCACAACGGCATCTGCTCCACTAGAAGTTTTTACTTGACAATGTTCGGCAACTAAATCTCCACACGAAAGGTCAGAACCACTGGAACTGGACGCATCAAAATTGATAACCCGTCCGGTGATTTCAGCCTCCGATCCACTTGATGTATCCAGCCAAATCGTTTCTGCTGTTATACCTTCAATCTCCAAATCGGCTCCGCTGCTCACCGATATTTTCAGTTCATCCAGCTTGAAGCTGTTTTCTGATTCTACATCAGCACCCGATGAAACATCGAGCCGAGTCAAATCATCAAAAGTAACATGAGCCGTGCGATCTTCATTCCAACTCCAGTTCAATTTCTTCTTCATATAAATATGCAAAACCCCATCTTTTACTTCGGTTATGATATCGTCAATAATGTCAGGGTCAGCCTCTATCACAACCTTTTCCGAGTTTCCCTGCGTTAAGTATAAATCGATTCCACTACCAACCGAAATACCATGGAAATTGGGGGTTTGCCGAGTCTGTTTTCCAGCTCTTTCGTTTGCTGCCGGTACTTGCAAAACCAATACCATTGCAAGCAATAAAATGCTAGCTGAATAAAACCGTTTTCTTATTGTTTTCATACGTGTTGCTCTTAGTTATTGTTTTCTGATATTACCGCCTGAAGACTCATTAATGCTAACCGTGGAAGGACTACCTGAATAATAAATGTGACCACCGCTTGAGGCTTCCCCTTCAAATTCGTTGGTTACATCAATGTAGATATGTGCCCCGCTTGAAACATCGGCGAAACAATCTTCAGTGACCAAACCACTCCCTTTAATATGAGCCCCCGACGATGCTTTCAAATCAACTTTTTCAGCTTTCCCGTTGAGTTTAATGTGTGAGCCCGAAGATGCTCGCGCCTGCAAGTTCTGTGCATTAACGCCTAGATTTTGCTGGCTACCAGAACTGGCTTTTGTGCTAAAATCTTTCAAGTGAATCAGATCATCCGTGCTAACCATTGCTCCTGAACTGCTTGTCAGTTTTTCAATGCGGTTAAATTCGACCGTGATTAGTAATTTCTTCGCCTTTTTTATTCGTTCTTCCGAGAAAATATTCAATTCATCTCTTTTCAGTTCGGTTTTGATAACTTCGTGCAAATTCTCATCGGCTTCTACCGTGATCAGATTTTTATCCGACTGAACCAAGACCACCTTCATTCCGGTGGAAACTTTTACTTCATCGAAATCTCCGACTTCACGATATTCGGTTGTGACATGACCATTACCCTTTATGGACGGACCTAAAAAGATGCAGGCAGAAAAAATAGTCAATAGTACAGATAAGGAAATTGCTAAGGAAAAACGCTTTTTCATATGGTAATCGTTTTTGGGTTTTAAAGATATCAGAGGGAACTCGTTTGATAATCACGATTCGATAGGAGAATTGTTTATCATGCTCGTTTCACCTGTGAGTGTTTGCTGTTATTGACGCTAATTTTGAATTTTCGTTACACAATTTAGAAATCACTGCTCATTTTATTACCACAAATTCGCTGAAACAAGGTTATTTATCGGTAAATGAACAAAAAAAATGCCGGTTTAAACCGGCAATATTTCGTTAGCTCTTATCTTTCATTCTTCGATCACGCATGAGATGTCGGTGTTTTTCTTTTAAGCTTTGCATTTCCAATTTTTGCTCCTCGGTAAGTAACGACTGAATTTCGATACGTGACTTTGCCCGAATTTTAGACAATTCAGTTTGCAATTCACCCTGCTTATCCAAACTCTTATAAATTGCCTTCATGTCGGCAGTTTCGGCAGTCATTAGTGTTTGATGATGTGCTTTCAGTTCCCTCAACAGATCACGAAATGTTTTTGCTTCTTTCATGCTCTCCATCCGAATTGATTTAATCGCTTCTTTTTGATCTTCAGTTAATAGTTTCGCTGCAGGAAATCTGTGATGGTCATTGTCAGCATATTGTTCTAACTTTTGCTGACGTTCGAGTCGTTGCTTTTGCCCCTGTGCCATCGTTGTTAACGACAATAATATGGCAAACATAAATACCAATGCTGTAATTTTGTTTTTCATCGCTTAAAATTTTTAAATTCTCCCTTTGGACTGTCAGCTATCGCTTTCGTTTAATCCATCATCCGCATTTCACATTTTTTAACATCCTGTTAATCAACACAGTTAGCTATTGCAATCAATCCATCGAGCGTTAAATTCGCCTCAAAGTGGTCTATTTTAGACTTCTCTTCACGAAAAATACTTGATAAACCGCCTGTCGCAATGACGTGGAGCTCTTTATTTAATTCGGCTTCAGTTTGCTCAATAATCCTGCTGACTAATCCCAGATAACCATACACAACACCTGCTTGAATCGCGTTTACTGTATTAAGTCCCAACACTGACGGCGGCATTGACAACTGAACATGAGGCAACTGCGATGTGTTTCCTGCCAAAGCCGTTACCGCCGTACCCATTCCCGGAGCAATGGCAACTCCCAATATTTCACCGCTTTCGGCGAGTGTCAAAAAAGTAAGAGCAGTTCCAAAATCGATAACCATACAAGGCTTGTCGTACTTTACAAATGCTGCCATTGCATTGGCAACCAAATCGGTTCCAATCTGATACGGATTTAAGATTTTGATCGGTAGCTTTGAATAAGTTTCCGGCGCTACAAACAGAGGATGAATACCTAATAAACGGCTGATTAATTCTTTAAAATCGTCGTTTAACGAAGGTACAACACTGCTAATAATCACTTTGCTTATTTTTTCAGGCTCCACGCCTCCACTTTCAAAGAGGGATCGAAATATGACTTCGTATTCGTCTGCCGTTTTTAACTTATCTGTCCGAATCCTCCAAATATTCTTCCAATTTTCTTGTTTCCGGATTCCAAAAACAATATTTGTATTTCCAATATCAATTGCTAAACGCATCTGTTTCGTTGTTATTTGAGATGAAGTTGTAATAAATAAAGTTTATGTTATATCGAAATTTAATTCGCGAATTTTCATACTTTTATGTCCTATTCTTGTATATACAAGGTATTGTGTTTAATTTTTTACTAATTTTAACAAAAATAAGAATGAAAATTCTGCATAAGAGCATAACTAACTTATTATTCTTTAAAGATGCAAAATAATAAAGGTCCGTTAATTTTTGTAGTTGAAGATAATCCTGTCTATAACAAACTCGTTGTAAGTTATCTCAAAACCAATAAGTTTACCAACGTAGAAGCCTTTTTATCCGGAGAAGAAGTTTTGAAGGCGATGGAACGTCAGCCTAAAATCATCATTCAGGATTATTTATTAGATGGGATGAATGGGATTGAAGTACTAAAGAAAGCAAAAAAAATTGCTCCTGAGGTGGAGTTCATTTTCCTTTCGGGGCAGGACAGTATTGATGTTGCTATTAATACCATGAAATACGGTGCTTACGATTATATCGTAAAAGATCAGATGGCACTAAAAAAGATGGTGAGCAAGATGAATAAAATATTGTCGATTAGCAGCTTAGAAAAGACAAATAAGCGCTATAAAACCGGCGTAATATTGTTTTTCGTTTTCCTTTCACTTTTTATCATTGTAATCATTGCTATCGCATTACTGTACCCTGAAACATTTGGATTAAATTTCTAGTCAGTATCTCGGCGGTTATCTAAAATATTTTGCTGAACAGCTTTCAAAGTTTCATTTGAAAGCTGTTCAGCTTTTTTCGATGGTTGTTGATGTATTCCGAAGGCAGCTCCTTATACTCGGCTTTAAAATATTTCGAAAAATATCTTGGACTGTTAAATCCGCATGCATAGGCAATTTCGGAAACAGTCAACTCACTGTTCTCCATAAAATCAGCGGCTCTTCGAAGCCTGATAATCCGAATAAACTCAACCGGCGATTTTGTAGTAAGCTGAGTTAGTTTTTTGTATAAGCTAACTCTACTCATCCCTATTTCTTTGCTTAAGTTCTCAACCGAAAACTTGGTATTGTCCAAATTTTTCTCAACAATACCGAGCGCCTTTATTAAGAATTTTTCATCCTGTGATGTGACTTTAATCTTCTCCGGATTCATTCCAATCATCGATTGATAAGATCGTCGCAGCTGTTCTCTGGAATTGATCAGGTTCTCAATGCGCGATTCCAAAATCCTAAAATCAAATGGCTTTGAAATATAATCATCGGCACCAGACTGGAAGCCTTCAAGCGTTGGATCGGTATCTACCTTAGCTGTCAATAAAATGAGAGGAACATGAGCGGTTCGTCCATCACCTTTTATTTTCGAGCAAAATTCAATACCATCCATTTCGGGCATCACAACGTCGCTCACAATCAAGTCAGGGAGCTTCTTCAAAGTCATCTCCCATCCTATTTTACCGTTCCCGGCTTCATACACATTATAGTGCTCTTTCAGATTGTCTTTCAGGTAAAAGCGGAAATCTTCATTATCCTCAACCAATAAAATATTTTTTTTAGTCGAATCAGATTTAACTTCCTCGTTAAAAGCCGAGCGATTTTCCCGATAATAAATGACTGGCTCTTTAGAATCCCCGGACTGATTTTTTAAATCAATTTGTTCTTGCGAAAACAACTGCACCGGCAGAGTGACTTCAAAAACGCTGCCTTTATCTACGATACTTTCGACTCGGATAGTACCTCCCAATATTTTCACGTAATCATTTACCAGCGACAAACCAATTCCACTTCCCTGATTGACAAACGAATTTGGAAGATCATCCTGAAAAAACCGATCAAAAATTCGTTCTTGTTTTTCAACTGGTATTCCAATTCCATTATCCTTTACGGAGATTAATACCGTTCCCCGCCGACTACTATTTTCAGAGTCAACATCCGACTCAATAAATTTTAACCGCAATGTAATTTTACCTTTTTCAGGCGTAAACTTAAACGCATTCGACAACAAATTGGAGATCACTTTTTCAACTTTATCCTGATCAAAATAAGTAAACAAATCTTCCTTTTCAGCTTTAAACCTGAACTTGATTCCCTTATTTGCCGCTAAATCCTGAAAAGAGAGTCCAACTTCTTTTACAAATCCAATTAAATCGCCCCAATTTTCCTTGGCCTCAATCTGTTGAACTTCCATCTTTCTGAAATCGAGCAGTTGATTTACCATAGCCAAAAGCCTTCGCGCATGGCGATGGATAAATTTCAATTGAGCTTTTAACTTTTCATCCTTCGTCTCTCCAATTAATCGTTCAATTGGCGATAAAATCAAGGAGAGAGGAGTGCGAAACTCGTGACTAATATTGGTGAAAAATTTTGTTTTTAACCCATCTAGCTGATGAATGCGCTCTGCTTCCTGGTGTTCTTGCTCGGCTGCGAATTTCAATCGCTCTCGTTCAACTAAAATATGACGCGCCAGCAATAACAGACCGAAGATAAATAAAACATAAAACCCAAAGGCATAATTACTTTTCCAAAAAGGAGGTGTTATTTCAATCTTCAGGGGTGGGGTCAACGCTTGCCAGCTTTTGCCTCCATCATTCGACACACGCACATGAAACGCATATTCTCCGGCATTTAAGTTCGTAAAAGTGGCCTCTGCGTTTTGCGGGTCAGTTTTCAACCAAGCTTCATTGAACCCTTCCAGCTTATATTCGAAACTATTTTTTTCGGGTTGAAAGAAATTCAAAGAAGCAAAGCCCAGAGAGAAAACATTTTCGCGGTGACGCAAAGTAATTTTATCCTGTTGTGTAATTGATTTGTCAAGAATAATCCGATTTTGAATCGGCGTTCCAACCGGCACCTCACGATTGAAAACCTTTAAGTTTGTCAATACAACTTCGTTGCTGAGTTTTTGCTCTTCCAGGTTTTCCGGTTTAAATAGATTAAACCCATTTGCACCTCCAAAAATGAGTTCGCCGGCTTTCGTACGGTAAGCTGCATTTTCATTGAACTCTTTGCCTTGAAGACCATCCATCATGTCGTAATTGGTGGTTTGAATCTCCAATTGTTCAATTTTCGGATTGTCTGAAAAATTGACTATTTCGATCTTAGAAACACCGTTGGTTGTTCCAATCCATAAATTACCTTGTTCATCTTCAAGTATTGTTTTGACATTCGAATCAGGCAACCCATCTTTTTCAGTAAATACCCTGAACCGGTTTTCATGCTTGCTATATAAGTTTAGCCCCTCGGGAGTTGCAATCCAGATTAGTCCACGAGCATCTTCGTGAATCCCCAAGGCATTTTTATCACTCAACCCTCCGGGGACACCGGGCTCAGGCGTAAAATGTTCAAACCGCTTGGTTAACAAATTCAAACGATCGACCCCGTCAGATGTCCCTAACCACAGGTTACTTTGAGAATCTTCCATGATTGACATGATGAAGTTAGAGCCCACGGAGTTCATATCTTCAGAAGCATAATGATAAAAAACGCCTCTTTCGCGGTCATACAACTCTAGACCTCCAGCCAAGGTTCCAATCCATAAATTGCGCTTCGAATCTTCAAAAATCTCCCAAACGCGGTTATCTGACAATGATGCAGGATTGTCCGGATCATGTCGGTGATGGTGAAAAACACGACCGTCAAATCGATCCAATCCACCAAAATAAGTACCAATCCACAACTGATCATTTCGGTCAATAAAAAGTGAAACGATGATATTATTGCTTAAACTGTTCGGATCGGAAGAATCGTTCCTGTAAACCCTGTAACTGTCGCTCTTTCTGTTGAAATAAAGCAGCCCTCCTCCATTTGTGCCAATCCAGAGATTTCCCTTTTTGTCTTCTACAAAGCAGTTGACATCATTAAAAGGCAAGCTTGATGAAATAGATGGGACATGCCGGTAGTGATCAAACCGAATCAGGCTTTGGTGATAGTAACTCACGCCTTTTTTGTATGTTCCAGCCCAAATAATGTTCTGAGAATCTTTATACAGATAGTTCACACTATTTTGAATGAGGCTGTATTTATCATCCGGATTATTGGTCACGTAAATAACAGAAAAACCATTCTTGTCTAACCTATTTATGCCGCCATGATCGGTAGCCAACCAGATCATGCCTTCCTCATCCTCAACAATTGACGACACCAGGTCATTGTTTAATCTGGCTTTCTCCGATCGAGTATTAACATGCAAAACATTTCCGGTAGAGGTATCAATAAGGAAAGCACCATAGGGCTGACCAAGCGAATAAACCCATACGTCGTCTTCCGAATCAATAAAAATCCGATAGTTATTGGCCACGCTCTTAAACTCAGCATTCAGTTGAATACGATAGGAAACATGGAGGCTGTCCCGGTCTAGCTTTTCAAGCATACCAGAGGATGAAATGACCCAGAAATTCCCTTTGGAATCCTGATTAAGAGCCATCATTGAATTACTACTAATTGAGGTCGGATCACCCGCCTGATGCTGCAAAACGGTCACCGAACGACTTGAATGATCCAGTCGGTAAAGACCAGAGGAATTATTCACGAACCACGTATTTCCCTCTTGATCGTTAAAAATGGAATATAAAGATATCAGAGGAATTGAAAACTCACTCAAATAAGAATCCGGACTTGAAAACGTCTCCTTTTGCGGATCAAAAATGGCGAAGTCGTTCACTGACTTAATCCAAATTTGGCCTGACGAATCTTCAGATAAAAAGTCAATGGCATTAAACGGAATAGATGTACTATCATAAGGATCGTGCTTGTAGGTTTTAAATCTCAACCCATCGAAACGATTCAGTCCCCGACCTGTCCCAAACCACATAAAACCCTGACTATCTTTCAAAATTGAACGCACCTGATTATTTGACAAGCCGTCGTTAATCGTCAGGTGCATGAATTTATACTGCGTGTTTACCTGTGATTCGTTGGCAAACCCCGTGATGCCAATCAGCAAAAGAGCCAACAACAAATTAGCAATTTTTAAATCATTTTTTTTCAGCAGACCATCACTCATTAACATCCTGTATTAGACCCGTAAAAGATACAAGAAAAAAGAAATACTATTAAAGATATAACAGCTTTTCTTGACCTCTTACATTGCTACACCCACTTTCGAACCCGCATAACTTATAACTTTTCCGTTGTTTTTCGAAAAATCTAACGTCATGGAACTACCCTTTTTTACAAAGATTACTTCGAACTGACGCTCAGCCAACATACCTTCAAATTCACCTTCACGCTCACCTATTGTCAATGTTTTTAACTCTTCGTTATACGAAAACAGGATAGTTGAAAATGCCCCGTCTTCGTAACTGTAATTGGTTTCCTCGTCTTCGTACAACTCAAACGAACCATCGGCTCCAGTGTAAACATATAGCTTGATCAACTCGGGTTTTTTCTGCGACGTATATTCAATTTCGGGCCCAATTGGCAAGATCGATCCTTCGCGCACAAATATCGGCATTCGCTCAAATGGAGCATTCACATTTACTTTCTGTCCTCCGGCAATGTACTCGCTGGTGTACAAATTGTACCACCCACCATTGTTTGGGAAATAAACATCGCGCTGACGTGCTTTGTAATTATAAACCGGACAAACCATTAACGAGGGGCCAAATAAATACTGATCACCAATATTCTGCACCCGGTGGTCGTCTGCAAAATCCATCGCTAAACCACGCATAATCGTGTAGTCATCATGATAAACGGCTCCTGTCAAACTATAGATATAAGGCATCAAACGATAGCGTAGTTTATTGTAATACAGCATTGATTGATATGCCGGATGACTTTCTGGTGCCAGGTTGTAAATTTCGCGATATGGATATTGTCCGTGGACACGAAATAAGGGAACAAAAGCGCCAAACTGGTACCAGCGGGTGTTTAATTCGCGCCATTCCTCCAGATCTTCGCTTCCTTCCCTGGCATTTTCGAAGCGCTTTTGCACACAAAAACCACCAATATCCATTGTCCAGTAAGGTAACCCTGACATTGCAAAATTTATTCCTGCAGGAATCTGCGCTTCCATATCTTCCCAGCTTGTACCAATATCGCCACTCCAGGTTACCGCTCCATAATGTTGCAAGCCGGCAAAGCCCGAACGAGTAAGTATAAATACACGATCTCCGGGATTTTCTTTTCGCTGTCCTTCGTAGATTCCCTTAGCATTCATTAAAGCGTAGGCATTGAAGTATTTTGTCGAAGACCCAAGCGCTGTTGGGTTCATTAATTTTTTGCGATACTCCATGCTGGCATTCGATAAAATATCCGGTTCTGTCGCATCCAACCACCAGGCATCAATTCCTTTTTGATAAAGCTTGTCATTAATTTGATCCCAAAATAGCTTGCGTGCTTCCGGGTTGTAGGCATCGTAAAAAGAGCCTAAATATCCGGGGGAAATCCAATCGCGAACGCTGTCTTCTATTGCTCGTTGGTACATCCATCCGTTTTTATCAAACTCATCATAATGCTTCGTTCCCAAATAAAACTTGGGCCACACCGAAATCATGATTCGGGCGTGATTATCGTGCACTTCATCCATCATGGCTTTTGGATCGGGAAAACGCGCCGCTTCAAATTCGTGGGAGCCCCACTTATCAACTTCCCAGTACGACCAATCTTGTACGATGTTGTCAATAGGAATATGTCTTTTCCTGAATTCTTTCAGTGTATTGAGGAGTTCATCCTGTGTTTTATAACGCTCGCGGCTTTGCCAGAATCCCATAGCCCATTTGGGCATCACCTGAGCTTTTCCGGTCAATGTCCGGTAGTTTTTTATCACTCCGTCCATATTGTCACCATGCATAAAATAGTAATCAATCTGATCCCCCATTTCAGACCAAAAAGCGATATCGTCCTGCACCTCTGGGTCAACAGGAGACAAGGCTTTCAAACCAACGTAAGATACGCCACCATCGGGAATCCATTCTAACCTGAGGTGGTATTTTTCTCCCTCTTTCATCTGGTATTGAAATTTGGCAACAGACGGATTCCATGCTGTCCGCCATTGATCGGCTTTCAGCTGACCGTCAATCCAGATTTTGGTGTATCCGGCATAATAAAGCAAAAAGTGAAACAGGCCGGACTCTTCCGGCTCGATATCGCCTTCCCAGGTAATTTTAGCATGATTAAAAGCAAACCCTTCGGGGAAATTATTAATGGTGGTCAGATTTTCGTAATCAATCGTACTTTCCTGACGAACGGTAAAAACGTGGTTGCTTTCGGTATCATCAATGTACGTTGCTGTCAGACTACCTTCTTCGCCATCAGCATTAAAGAGTTTAAATTGATCAATCTGTCCGTATGGGCGCTTATCTCCATAGCGCGAAAAAGAGTAATTGTCCCAAAGTAAACCATAGTTTTTTGTTGAAATAAGAAATGGGATAGAAACCTTGGTATTGTACTGAAAAAGCTCTTCGTTTTTGCCTTTGTAGTTGATTTCGTGAGCCTGATGCTGACCCAAACCATAGAGAGCTTCATCTTCTGACGATTCAAAAACCTGACGAATGGAGTATCCTTTGCTCCCATCAACTTCCATCGGTTCAAATTCCTTTCCTCCGGTTGTTTTTTCCTGAAGCAAGCGATTGCCTTCCGAATCAAAAAACTGCACCTCTCCGGTTGTTTTTGATACCTCAACATTTGTTTTTTTAGTTGAAATCCGGATGATATCGCCCTGTTCTTTTGCCGAGAAATCAACGCTTTCGGTAACTGGCAGAGCGACTAAGCTTTCATCTTCGGCAAATGCCTTTGTAGCCGATGCTGTAACGCGAATAATCTCATCATTGATCGGTATAATTCGAACAGCCTTTGCGCCGTTATCCGAATCCATCTCAGGATAAACAACGACTCCTTCCTTATTTGCTTCCCAGTTTTTTTGCGCACAGGAAAAACAACATACCGCAATCAATGCGATGGCAACTAACTTCTTCATGGTTTCTTCTTTATTCTCTTCAATTATTGTTATCACCAGATTTTAATATGGGTAATCCCCAGCTTCGGCTCCTTTGATTAATCCATCCAAAACTTGCTGATCGCCAACCGTATTGGTACTCCGGTCAAAGATTCCCGAAGCATTGACGGTCGTCGGACCATTATCCCAATAAAAGGGAACCATTCCATTGTCTTTGGCTTTCTTGACAACATACTCGGCAAACCAAGCACGCGAATCATCGTGTTTCTCCTGCCAGGTTGTTCCGTAATTGCTCAGGTCGCGACGCGTTGCTGCAAATTCGCCCAAAATAACGGGAACTCCTTGATCAACAAATTTGGTTTTCATTTTTAAGAACTGTTCGTCGACTGTGTCTTCCTCACCCCAATTCGCATTTCGCTCGCCAGCATCGCTGACATGATTATCTGCACCCCAGAAGTAAAACACTTTTCCCCAGCTGGCGTCTTCTTCAAGGCCACAGAAGTTCCAGGGAGTATAATAATGCACCTCTGCCATCATTCGGTTTGCGGTTGGGTCGGCAGGCAGACTCATCAGCTCGTTTGTTTTATCGATATCGGTATTTGGTCCGGGAATGATCAGGTTGCGGTAAGTATTCCTTCCGCCTGTTGATCGCACCACATCAACAAAAGTTTGCATGTACACTTTCAATACAGCAGCCTGCACTGCATTGTCAGCGTTTGGTTCGTTTGCTCCGGCAAAAAGCAGGTGTTCGTCGTAATCACGAAAAGTGATGGCAATTTGTTTCCAGATAGCAGCTTGCTTTTTGTTGACCTCGTCCTGCTTTTCGGGCGTGACATTATTCTCCAGCCAACCCCCATCCCAATGGATGTTGAGCAAAGCATACATGTCATTATCGACACAATAGTCAACCACTTCTTTAACGCGCCCCAGCCAGCTTTCTTTAATTTTGTATGTTGTCTGATCTTCGAGGTAGTTGTCCCACGCACAGGGGATTCGGATGGCGTTGAAGCCGGCGTTTTTGACCGCCACAATTAATTCTTCGGTGGCTTTTGGATTGCCCCAGGCAGTTTCGCCACCAATGGCTTCCAAGGTATTTCCCAGGTTCCAGCCCAAAGTCATTCTCGACGCAATCACTTTAGCATCACTGTCCATTCCTGTGTTATCCGGAGCAATTGAATCTGCGGATTCAGGATCAGGTGGAATTATAACTGCAGCTGCCTGTGTAATCTGAAGTGAAATATCGTCAGTTCCATTCGCTGTAAGGATCATACTCATCGAACGTTCTTGTTCTATCGTATTTTCTTCGGCCGTTAAGGTAACTGTTGCATTCCCTGATGTTGTTTGAATCGAGGGTTTACACCACTCCGAAGTGTTGAAGTTAATTTTCCAAACAGCATTGCTGGTAATTGACAAATCAGCTGTTCCCCCTGCTGCTTCAAATGAAAAGCTCACTGGCGATGCGGAAAGCGTCGCTTCGGGTTCTTCAGGAGTTACTTCTTTCCCTGGGTCGTTGCTGCATGCAACAATTGTCATTAATAACATCAACAGGTATATCCACTTATTCATGTGCTTCATCTTTCTGTTTCGTTGATTCAAGATTTTAATTTCAGCTGCTCGCTTTCATGCGTAACAGTTGAACTTTATATTCTTCCCTGAAGCAATTGCTTCAGGGAAGATTTGGTTACTTGATTTTATTCAGTATCTATCAATAAGTGACAACTTTATCGATTGTCGCAGTAACAGCAGACAAGTCTGTAATATCAGCCCCCATGCCTAAAATATCTATCACAAAAACTACTGCTCCCTCTGCATCGCTTTCAGGAGAATAGGAAACAGTATAGGTACCGTCTCCATTGACTTGAATCACATCGCCATTCGCATTTGGAGTCCAGTCTGCGTCGGCATAATACATGGATGCATCATAATTACCGACGGCATCGTCTTTCAATGTTATTCCACTGATCGTAAAAGTGACATCAATCCGATTACTGAATACTAAATCCGCTGTATTAATTCCAGGATCAGCTTTCGTTAATCCATATTCGTTATACAATTCCAATCGTAGATTTCCTTTATCTTCAGGGTCACCAATCACCAACTTGGAATTATCAAACGCGATTTCTGTCCCTTGAGGTCCATTGTCACTTCCACCACCAGTCTGCGCAACCAAATGGAAAGCCGTGTACTGAGGGGCAGAAGCATCTCTTGCACCTACCCACATATCAGTCACATTACCCGACAAATCCTTTTTAATTTGAAGAATACGTAAGTGGTTATTGGCATCAGGCGCAAAACTTGCCCAATTGATCAAAGTAAAGGAAGGAACGGTGACATCAAAAGAGTAAATACCTTTGTCATCCAACGAATAGGTTCCGTTAGTTGTTGTTCCATCAGGAGTTACGAATACAACCGATTGGTCGTTAGAGTTCATAGTCATGGAAAAACTGCCATAAACCGATGGATCAGGAGTACCCAACCAATCGGGATAATCTTCAGGAGCTTGCCAGCCGTTCATCATCGAACCATCAAGATTAGCCCAATCCAATGGATTGCTTTCCGAAAGTTTCCAAACGATAGTTGTACTAACAGTTTTTGATATGATATCTTGCCATCCATCAGGCAATTCTGGTTCAGGGTCTGCATATTGGTAATTATCCGCATAATCTTTTGAAACATAATTGAAGACATACCACCATTCTTGCTCATCATTATTATCTCGATAGATGGCTACCCTCAACTGATTTTCAGTCAAATCAAGAACTTTTACATTGGTATTCCAGTTTTTTGCATTAGGAGCGATAGCCGCCAAACGAATAATAGTAGCATCAGTCGTACTCAGTGTATGATTTTTCACATTTAGATCAAAAACACCTTGTTCCGTTACATCTCCTTCATTTGGTTTATACGAAGTTAAATGAGGCCCACCAATCAAATCAAAAGTCATTTCTGCAGCATAGTCCTGATCAGTAGCGCCAACAGATGATCCAGAAGGATCCCAATTTATTTCATAATTCCCCCAAACTTGTTCCCGAGAAGGATCCGCAAAATACATTGGTCCATTAGTCAGTCCATATTTCCCGTTATCAAGGATCCAGGTCTTGGATTCGCCAACACCACCGGTCAACATGTTCCATAATGGATCATCAACATAGCTTAGGTTTGTTGTTGTAATGGAAATCACCATGGTATCAGCTTGCACAAATCCACCGGCACTTTCTACTCCATAAACGAATTTATATTCTCCGGGGAAAGCGATTTTTACCGTATCTTTTAGTTCTGTAGAACGCCCTGCCGGTGTAACCCATAGCGGAGTCATTTCTGGCGTTAAACTTTCAAGGATAATCATGTTTGGGTCGTCAGCATTTTGGGTAATGCTGTATTGCAAATCGTCTTTGGAAATTATTTTTCCAAGCGAGAACTCATCAGGCTGGCACGATGCAAAAGCCAGTACCAAGCCTAAAAGAGCGACAAATATATTTAACTTGCGTGTGTTCATACTTTCTTCTTTTTTAATATTATTTCCAACCGTCATTTTGAATCAATACTCCATCAGACAAGCTGATTTGCGTTTGAGGAATAACTTGAAAACCTTTGGTCGCCATAATTTTCGACTTTTCAATCTTCTTGGTTACTTCTACTCCACCGTTCAATACTGTTTGAGTTGTTGCAATGGTATTTGCAGCAGTTTCCAAGCCTTGGCGCAACAGATCCCAGTAGCGGATGCCTTCCAAAGCAAACTCGTAACGGCGCTCAGCCAACAGGTTTGCCGGGTTAACCGTTTTACTATCCAATCCTGCACGCATGCGTACCTCGTCAAAATAGGTTTGTGCACTGGCACTACCCAACTCAGCGGCCATCAGGAGCACATCAGCATAACGAATAACCACATAATCCTGATACTGACCAATCATGAAATTGGTAGCCCCATTTATTTCTGCTACATCTTTCCCATCAGGGTTCGATAATGGAATGTATTTTTTAGAAGTATACCCGGTGTATTCACGCTGGTCGCTGTTGTCGAAATCCAGTTCTTCCTCTGCAATACCAATGATAGATGCTTCCTTGCGCACGTCTTCTTCCTGGTAGGCATTGTATAATGATGGAAGCACTGTGCAAGATCCCCAGCCTTTACCATAAGGAGAAAAAGACTGTCCTCGTAATCCTAACATCACCATCCAATGATTGCCATCGGTGTTTCCGTCGTAATCTGACGTAATGTTGTACTTAATGGCGAAAACGGTTTCCTTGTTGTCTTTTCCCGCATAGGTTGTAGTCAATCCATCACCAGCTTCATTTGGGGTAGAGGAAGCCGCAGGCCAAAGGTTTTTATACTCTTCAACCAATCCATACTTATCGGCGGTAATGATATCTTCCAGGCCTTCCAGCACATCGCCTTTGGCAATGGTTAACAAATCAGTTTTTCCGTAATAACCGGTGTAGAAAAGATAAACTCGAGCAAGCATGGCTTTAGCAGCCCATTTATTAACACGCCCCGGCTCAACAGTTTCAGCTCCATTTGTAGCAGCAAATTGCAAATCTTCGGCAATCAACTTGTATACATCATCCGGATTGGCTTGTGGAATATTTTCATTCGTTGGTTCGGTCAACAATGGAATGTTCTCCCAAAGGCGAACCATATCGAAGTAGGCATAAGCTCTTAAAAAACGAGCTTGCGATTCAATGCTATTGCGTAATTGAAGGTCTTCGCCCCATTCGATCTGATCCATTTTCGAGAGCAAAACATTACAGCGATAAATTGCTTTGTAATAAGCTTTCCAATAATCATTAAGCATATCCACTTCGGCAGGAGAACGGGATAAATCAAACTCATCAGCAACCTGATAGTTATAGCTATCTGATACCCCTGTTGCTCCAAAACAATTATCGGACAGCACTTCTGCCATAACAGGGAAAGCCATTCCATTTCCGGCAGAATAAACCACCTGAAGTCCATCGTAACAACCTACAATTGCCATCTCTGCATCATCGGTTGTTTTATAAAAGTTTACATCAGTAAGCGAAGTAACTGGCTCACTATCCAAAAAGCTCTCCGAGCAGGCACTCCATAAAAACAGGCCCAGAGTCAATATATAAATGTGTATCTTTTTCATTATCCTTCAGATTTTAGAATTTAACATTAAGGCCAACTAAAAATGTTCTCGGACGAGGATAGTAGCCCACATCAACACCTGATGAGCCATTTTCAACTCCATAACCAACTTCAGGATCCATTCCGTTATACTCAGTAAATGTAAAGGCATTTTGAGCAGATGTGAACAGTCTCACCTGGCTGAGGTATTTGTTATTAATCAACTTCGCGAAATCATACCCTAAGGTAATATTGCTAATTCTCAAGAAATCGCCATCCTTCACAAATAAGTCCGAAAAGAGATAGTTGATGTTTGTTTCGGTTACTCTGGGAATCGTATTTGAAGTCCCCTCGCCATGCCAACGACCAAGAAATTCAGTTGTGTAGTTGGCAAATGCACTTGAATGATTTCGGTAGGTTTGTACAATTTGATTTCCGGCAACTCCATTGGCAGACATCGAGAAATCGAAGTTCTTATAGTCAAATCCCAAAGAGAATCCAAACGTGTAATCCGGGTTGGGATCGCCAACCATCGTTTTATCAGCTTCATTGATAACGCCGTCGCCATCCTGGTCAACATATCGTACATCGCCTGGTTTGGCAGAGGGTTGAATCACTTTCCCTGCTGAGTTCGTATTCGATGTTATCTCCGCTTCGTTTTGGAAAATACCATCCGTTTCCCATCCCCAGAAATATCCAATCGGAAATCCGGTCTCTGCCCGGTGATAAAACTCCAGGGCATTATCATATAACATGTTGGTTTTTCCATGTACAATACCATCTTCGGTGGGCACTTCAGTTACTTCATTTTTATTTTTGGCGATGTTTCCTGATATGAAATAATGGAAATCACCAATTTGGTCGTTCCAGTTTAGAGCCAGCTCAATACCGGTATTTTTCACATTACCACCGTTGATGTATGGCGCATCGGCACCCGCAGTTGCAAGTATTGGTGCTTCGAGCAACCAATCTTTTGTGGTCTTGTTGTACCAATCAACTGTTAAGCCTAATCGTGCATCCAGAAAGCGAGAGTCGATACCAATATTGGTTTGTTCCGATGTTTCCCATTGCAAATTTAAATTAGACAACCGACTAGGATAAGCTCCTACTGTATTGCCCGAAGCATCGTAATCAGCAGAACCAAAATAATAATTGGTATTTGATGTTTTAATCGGTGCTAAATATTGCCATGGGCTGATATTTTGATTTCCTACTTGGCCCCAGCTGGCGCGAATTTTCAGAAAGTCCATCCAACCTTGGGCTGATTCCAGAAATCCTTCGTTTGAAGCAACCCAACCAGCAGATACCGAAGGGAAGTTACCCCAGCGATGACTCTGGTCAAAGCGTGAAGATCCGTCACGACGAAAAGTCGCATTCAACATATACTTTTCCTGATAGTTGTAGCTTAAACGCCCAAAGTAAGATAACAACATCGATTCATCATTTGGAGCACCGCCGTAACTTAATCTGGTTAATTCAGTATTCGTCGTATTGTCGATATAGGCATGATCCAAATCAGAAATAATCAGATCGGCATTAGAAACATTTAGCCACGTTCCTCGGTTTCGATAAGCCTCAGTTCCAACAAGTGCAGAAAAAGAATGATCATCAATTTGATAATCGTAGGAAAGAACGTTGTTCCAGGTTAGCGCGAGCCCTTTACTTAAGTTTTGGCTGGCTTCATCATGAGTTCTAAATGCATAAATCGACAACTCATAAGTAGGCTTGTAGGAGCGGCTTTCTTCGGTGTAAAAATCAACACCCAAGGTGGTTTTAAAGGTTAAGTTTTTAATCGGATTGATTTCAATATACACATCCCCAAAAAGCTTTTGATTATTCTTTTTAGATTGATTGTTTAAAACCATCGAGGCGTACGGGTTACTTTCTCCCTCAGCCCAAGGATCCCAAACCTCTCCATTGTGCATCACACCAGCTCCTGATGTGTTATTCAAAAAGTTACCTTCATCATCATACATCGGTAAAAACGGACTGGTATTAAATGCACCACGCAAGGTATTGTTGTATTGATCGCCAACGCCAATTCCTCTTTTCTCAACGTAACCAAAAGTTAAGTGCTGTCCAACTTTTACATAGTCGTCATATAATTTGTGCTCCGTATTAACCCGGAAATTGTACCTGTCGTAGTTTGAAACAGAAGGTCCACCAACGGTTCCTTCCTGCCCGGTATACGAAAGCGAAATAGAATAAACCGAAGCGTCGGTACCTCCATTTATTCCCAGTGTGTAGTTCTGAGTAATCGCATCGTCGTATATCATTTCATCAATCCAGTCGGTGCCTTCTCCCATCGCAGAAATTTCATCGGCATTAAAATACGGTGCCTTGCCCGAATTGATTGCCGTTTCATTCATAATGACAGCATATTCCTTGCTATTCATCATATCAACCTGACGTGCAATATTCTGAACGCCATAATACGAATCGAATGAAATCTGAGCACTTCCTTTTTTTCCTGATTTAGTTGTAATCAAAACAACTCCGTTTGCTGCTTGCGATCCGTAAATGGCCGCCGAAGCGGCATCTTTCAGTACATCAATACTTTCAATATCTGAATTATTCAGGTAAGAGATATCGCCACTTTGAACACCGTCAACAACATAAAGTGGACCGGAGTTTCCAATAGTTCCCAAACCACGGACGGTTACGTTCATCCCTTCACCCGGTTGTCCTGAAGTAGACGAAATTTGCACACCGGGAGTTTGTCCCTGTAAAGCCTGAAGCGCGCTTGTTGTGCTTCGCTTTTGAAGTTCTTCCCCGTCAACCTGAATTGTTGCTCCGGTTACCAGTTTCTTTTTCTGAACGCCATACCCAACGACCACAACTTCATCGAAGAGTTCAACTTCTTCTTCCAGGGCAACCTGCAGATTTGATTTTCCGACAACCGAAACTTCCTGAGAAGCAAATCCAACGAACGAGATCAACAACACATCTTCATTCGATACGCCTAGCGTAAATTCACCATCGAAATTTGTGACTGTTCCAGTTGTAGTTCCTTTAATTACAACAGATGCTCCGGGAATTGGTGTTCCGGAATCTGCTTCTGTAACAACTCCGGAAATCATGCGCTCTGTAGTTTGAGCATTCCCGGAAAAGACAAGTAGCATTGAAAAGATTAGCAAGGCTGCACTCAAATGCATACCAAACAACCTTTTAATGGAGTTCTTAAAAAAACTCGCATCATTGCGTTTTTCTTTCATACGTTAAAGTTTATTGATTAGATATTTCAACTAGTTTAGTTATTGTTTGGAATTAAAAGCTCACCGCTCCAATTCCTCTTCTATGCATTCTCAAAAGTAGACGAGAACCATCCAAAAGGAATGAAGGAATGTTCAGAATTGGTAGTCAAATCGTTAATGCATACTGCTCATTTGTTAATTTCCACCGGGGCATTTGTTAATCTACAATTTCACAAATCGACACACAGATCTGTTTTACAACTCATTACGGTCAAAACATCAAAAGTTCCGGAAAATCTATCTTCGTATAATAATGGATTTTGCAGTCCGAATGAAAATCACAGTAAAGAGTTGATCTCTTTTTATATTTTTGCAGAATGAATTTTTACTCGTACGTAATATACAATCAGGAGCATCACCGTTTTTATTACGGGTTTTGCCAGGATCTGAAAAAAACCGAGATTGCCCACAACCAAGGGAAAGTGGAAGCTACCAAAGGCCTCACAGGTTGGGTAATTCTTTACAACGAAGGTTTTGCCAGTAAACAGGAAGCCATCCGCCGAAGCCGGTTTTACCGAACCGTTGCAGGCCAGCGATACCTGAAAAAGATTCTTAATTTTTAGATTTCAACAATCAATCGTTAATAATCTGTATCACAATGCACAATAAGCCGCATTGCTTTTTCGTATTTTTGAAGATCAAAACAACAAAACAATTAAAAAACTAGTCATGAAAAAAATAATGGTTGCCGTTCTAGCCCTGGGAGTATTATCATCAGGATGTAAGGTTTTTGAAAAACTAAAAAAGGATGATAAACAAACCACCGATACAATGCAGGAAGATACTCAAGCAAAAGTATTTTCAGTGCCAGCCACAACTTCTGAGGTGAGAGAGAATCCTACTTCGGATCGGATGTATGAAGAGCCGGAAGAAACGGAAAAGCCAGTACGCGTTCAGAGCGAGACGTTTACTTTCGCACAGAAAGAAGATCAGATAAAAAATGAAAGCAGCACTTACTTTGTAATCATCGGTAGTTTTAGCAGCAACGAAAATGCCAACCGTTATAAGCAAGAGCTAATCCCGCAAGGGTTTAATCCAATTGTATTGCACAGCGAAACCGGGTATTACCGGGTTTGTGTTAATTCGTATAACGAAGAGCTTGAAGCGAGAAAACGGGTTCATCAAATCAGAAATAATTACCCCAAATACGCTGATACCTGGTTGCTGATTAAAAAATAATCAAACAATAGTACCGTTCACGTTTAAACTTGGGATTAGTGGTATTGATTGGACGGCAAGTAATAACTTGCGACAACAGTGCTGTTAATCCCAAGTTTTTTTTTATCGCCCAACCATCTACATTCTTGCTCCAGAGTTTCAACACGGTCCAGCCGGCATCAAATGTGATTCAGTGTCAACTTAAAAGACAGATCCTCTCTTACTAGATCATAGATGGAACTTGGAGTAACTTTTCGGCTGCTTGCTCCAGTTTACCATTGTCCTTAGCAAAGCACACACGCAAGTAACTCTGGTTGGTCTTCTCGTGATAAAAAACAGAAGCAGGAGTTGTCCCAATACCAAAATCCCGGGCTAAGCGTTCGGCAAAAGCAAAATCCGGCTCGTCTGAAAGTTTGGAGTAATCCAATAGCTGAAAATAACCGCCTTGTGCATATACAATATCGTAGAGGCTGCCTTCCAGCAAGCGGTTAAAATAATTCCGTTTACCCTGAAATAATTCAGAGACTTCTTCAAAATTTTGATTTAGCGGCAGGTAATCAGCTAGTGCATACTGCAAGGGTGTATTCACATTGTAAATTTGAATTTGCTGCATTTTACGAAATTCGCGCATAAGCTTTTCAGGCGCCAAACAGTATGAAATTCCCCATCCATTGATGTTATACAGCGGTCCAAAAGATGAGATGATAAAACTGCGCTCCACCAACTTATCATGGCGGGCAATACTTTGATGAACCTGATTATCAAAAATAATGGATTCAAAGATCTCATCACTCAAAATGATGATGTTCGTGCCGTTTGTAAGTCGCTGTAATTGGAACAAGTCGTTCTCTGACAAAACAGCTCCCGAAGGATTGTGAGGCGAATTTAGAATGATCATCCGGGTTTTAGAAGAAACCATTTTCCGGAGTTCTTCCCAGTCAATCTTAAATGATGGAGCCTTTAACTTCACATAGACAGGTCGACCACCGTTTAGAATAATCGACGGTGCGAACGACTCAAAGGCCGGTTCAAACACAATCACCTCATCATCATCTTTAACGATTGAACTGATCGCCGTATAAATGGCCTGTATTGTTCCCGCAGTAATGGTAATTTCGGTATGCGGGTTGAACTTTTGAGCGTACTTCTTTTCAACCATATCACTAATGGCTTTTCTCAAAGGGAGTACACCCTCCAGCGGAGCATAGTTATTAAAACCATTATTGAAGTACTTCGTAGCCAGATCAATCAATTGCTGCGGACAACTAAAATCTGTCTTTCCAACAGCCATATCAATAGCTCCGGATTCTTCGATTAGTTTGTTAATCGAGGAAAAAACACTTGAACTCGTATTGGGTAATTTCGATTGCACCATAATTAAGCAGTGAGTTTGCAAAAATAATAAAAGTGGTGATAGTCCATCGAGAGTATGTCTAAAATTACGGAATTAATTCAAACCAATCAATTACTCCATAACTTCTTTTAATACAACTAAGGACTTTAAGTTTGAAGAAATATCCAGATGAATTTGATAGTACTTTATCAACTGGTCTAATAAAATAGTCCGCTGACGTTTATCGATTAACAGTTGTTCAATTTTACCTAAATCAAATTGAAATAATTGTTTAAAGTTCCCAGTGGTTTCGGCATTCATATATTGGTTATGCAAAGGTTCGGAGACGGAAAAAGCAGCCGATTCCAGATCAAAAAAGACCGTATGGGCATGCTCCGATTTCTGCGGCGCAACGCCCAAAAAACGGGTAAGATGAAACAGAAATGCGAGATGAAAATTTGCGATTCCATCCTTCTTCATATCCAACAAGGCAATGGCATGATATAGAAAGTCGAATAACTCCGGATTTGATTCTTCTTCTTTGAGACACTTCAGCAGGACTTCGGCCAAAAAAATAGCCTGAGAACTTTTTGTGATATCAAAAGGAATATGCTCAAAAGGGATACTAAATCGGACATCCCTCACCCGTTGCAAATTACGTCCCGGTCGATAATAAACTTCCAAATCTAACAGGAATAATGGCTGAAAAAGACTTTTCCTCATCGCAGCCTTTTTCTTACGAACCCCATTAATTAAGTATGATTGATTGCCAAACTTTTCGGTGTAGATCCGGGCAATGATGCTCGTTTCAGAATAATTAATGTGATGCAAAAAGATACCTCGGGTTTTTTCCAGCACGACCTTTTATTTCTATTAGTGAATGAACAGGATCTTGGTGGTGAACGTTTTTTCGCCAGACTTATCGTTTCCAAAAACAACATAAACCCCGGTACTTACCCGGTTGCCGTTCAGGTTTTTTCCATCCCAAATAGCTTGCCCACCCAGCGAAGTGGTTTTATAAATCAGGTTTCCACTTATGTCCGTTACTCTCACATCGGTATCAGCTAACAATCCGGTAATGACAATATCCCCGTCATAATCTTCGCGAACGGGATTAGGAAAGGCATACACATCAGCATACTCATTGGCTCCCCCCGTTGCCTCACCACGGTATGAAATAATACCTTCGGGTGTTCCGAAAAATACCTCCCCACTTTCCGGGTTGATGGCTATACTTTGAATGGTGTTCGATAGTAACGGGCTGTTATCTGCTGTAAAATTGAGCAATTCTTCGTCGCCATTCTCGGAGACCAGGTACACACCGGAATTTGATGTCCCGAACCACTTGCGGTTTGCCCCATCCACCGCAATCGCAGTCACTTTTTCGGTTCGTAACAAGGCATGAAAAATACCATCATTCAAGTCCAGGGCAGGCGGTGTTGCATAAAAAGTACTTTCGTCCCAAATATCCCCGGGATTATAAAAAACGGCGACTCCGTTGGAAGCACCGATCCAGATAGCACCATCATGATCCTTGGCAATCGAATAAATATCATTCATCCGGTTAATTTCTTCCACCGTACCATTGGTGAAGTAAGTTGTTAATTTTAGGTGTCTCCCATCCGTTCCATCACTTTTCCGAACAAAAAGGTCATTGCCCCGCGGTAAAACAATCCATTTATCATCATTGCCGGTAATAACAATATCACCAACAACTGTATTATCAACTCCGGGGAACTGGAACGATTCCCAGGTTCCATCTGTTTTATAAACCGACAGAGGTTCTCCAACTTCAGAGTTGGTAACCCACAGGTTATTTTCTGAGTCGAAAGCCATTCCTCCTATTCTCACATACGCCGAAGCAGAATCTTCGGGAATCGCAGTTTGTAAGGTACTGTTGAACTGATCGTGCCGATCGACATACTCCCGGCCTTGCATTTCAACCACCCCAAAGCCCCAGGTTCCAATAAATATATGATCGGGGTCGGCCGGGTCGGCCACAACATTTACAATATCTTCAAATGCTTCAAATTCATCGTGCGTCTTTCGGTTAAAAACACTCCAGCTTCCATCGCGAAATAACTGGAGCTGCGGAGCCTTATCCAAATTGCCCCAAAGACTAGAACGCCCGCCGGTTGTCACCCATAAATCGGCGCCATTGGTCGTCATAGAAAACACCTGATTATCAATAGGACCTTGAGGAGTAATCTGCTCATAGTCTCCGCCCGTTTTTTTAACTAATCCTTCGTTATTATCCGCCAGCCAAACAGCCCCATCTTTGTCATAGTATCCCTGAGCAACAACAATATCATATACTTTTCTGTTCGGATAATTGTAGTCGATGACATCTTCAACCAGTTGTTCATTTTCATCGTAAATACCCACGAATCCGCCTTGCGAAATAACAATTCGGTCGTCACATACCTGCATGTCAATCACCTGATCAACAGTTGTCAAGTAAGCAGTCCAGTTATCCCCTGATCCTTTATACAACTCATGTTTCCCGGCTGAAGCATTATAATAGCACGCAATTACTGAGTTACCCAAAAAACCGAGTTGGGTAAATTCTTCATCGGCATGAGGTATTGTTTCAATCCGGGTCCAATTATTGAAATTCTGTAAGTTTGGCTCATTCGCATCAGCTTTAAAAATACCCTCTTTGGTAGCCGCATACAACGATTCACCATCATAGGTCATTGCATTTACAACAACCGAAGATCCGTTTTCGCCAATGTAGTAAGTATCTTTTATCTCCCTCTTATCCAGACTCACAGCAACAATGCCAAAACCACACGATAAATAGGCTGTTGATCCAACAACCAGAACGTTGTAGATATTCTTGTCTCCCTGAATTTGTTTTCGCTTAATATCAGAAAGATTGAAAATCTCATCCTCAAAAATTAAGTCGAGGTTGCTGTTTTCATAGGCCAGAACAACCACACCATTTTGCTCGCCAAACGCCATTGCCTTTGGCGAAACATCTGACAATCCATTGATTTGATTCAACTTTCGGATGCTGTTATCGGTCTGGTCGTAAATAAAAAGTCCTCCGGTACTAATGCAGTAAACTTTAGTATCGTTGACAATTACTTTTTGAGCTGAATAATAAGATAAGTGCCCCATCCACTTGCCAACTCCAACCTGAGCAGAAAGCCCAAAAGAAAGTAAAACAAACAGGCACAGAATATTAAATCGTATCATAAATCTGAATTCAATGCTTTCAAATAGTTAGCCAGTTTTTGAACAGCCCGCCCACGATGGCTGATGTTATTTTTTTGTTTCGCATCCATTTCCGCAAAAGATTGACTACATCCTTCGGGCTGAAAAATCGGATCGTAACCAAACCCTTCTTCACCTTGTTTCGCTGTCAAAATATCGCCATCAACAACTCCTTCAAACTGCACTTCCCGGCCATCAATAACAAGTGAAATTACGGTTCTAAAACGAGCTTTCCGGTTTTTTATTTCTTTTAATTGATCAAGAACTTTCGTCATATTGGCAACAGCATCCTTTTCTTCTCCGGCATACCGGGCCGAATACACTCCGGGAGCTCCGTTCAATGCTTCAATTTCCAGACCGGTATCGTCGGCAAAACAGTTGTAGCCATGCTTGTTGTAAATGAAAAACGATTTTTCAGCAGCGTTTCCCTCCAGCGTTTCCTTGGTTTCCGGTATTTCTTCGTTACAATTAATATCCGCTAAACTGAGCAATTGAATTTGTCCTCCCAGTATTTGCTGAAGTTCTTTTAATTTGTGTGGATTATTGGTTGCAAAAACAAGTTTCATCATTCAAGAGTTTAGGCAAGTATTTTTGATCGGAAATCGATCGGAATGAATTGCCTCATTTATTTCTAATTCATTTTAAAGCACTCAAATTTACAAAAACCTACCAATGACCAATGCAGAAATTATTGATATGCTGATTCAAGACCGAAAAAGGTAGTTCAGTCAGAAAAGCCTGCGGATATGGTTCACCACCTAAAATGCCCGTTCATGAGCTGAGAAGGCCACTTCATCCATCAAAACGTGCAGTTCATAAAATAATGTTGAAAAATACACGATCACTTATTACTTATCGTTAAATTAGCATAGTCAGTTTTTTTTTCAGGCAGCCCAAGGGAGTGATGAAGAAAGCCGGGTCACTAAAAAACAAATCAGTACTAAACTCAGGCATTAAATTTTAATTTGAATGAACCTGGTCACGAACAAGCAATTTAAAATTTTTTTGAGTGAATCGGGTCGCTGAGAAGCTGTAAAAGAAATGAATTCGGCTCTCCGTTCATCAGGAGAAGCAATTTAAAATTTTTTTTGGCCCAGCGGGAGCAGAGTGAACGCGTAAAATTTTTTTTCACAAAAAAACAGACCAAACGAACAAAAACAAAAAATCAAGTAAGTTCTTTTTTATTAACCCAAAAACAACCCTTATGGAACTAAAATCATTTGTTGCGCTTTACGCGCGACACCTGACCATCGAACACCTGTACTCGATCAACAAATCGACCGTGGATTATGCCCGGCCGGTTATGGCTGAAATAGGTGGAGTCGCCCAGGCAACTTTCAACCAACTGGAAGCCGACAACCAGGCAATGGGCGACCAAATGAACAAAGCTTCAAAGAGTGTACTGACTGCTAACCTGTCCGCGATGGACGAGGATCGAGACGACCGTTTTGCCGAAATAAAGCGAAACGTGACCATGCACCTACTCGGGCGCGATGAACTAAAAAAAGAAGCCGCCCAACGCCTGAAAATATTTATGGACCCGTATTGGGATGCAAACGTTATGGCAATGAATACGCAAACCGGCATTTTGAACGAGCTTTTCAGAAAATTCGACCAACGGCAATCGCTGATAGCCGATGCCACAGCAACCGGTATTTTAGACATGATGACCGGTCTGGAAACGGCCAATACTGAATTTGATGCCCTATATGAGGAACGAAATGCCCTGGAAGCCGCCGCCGACGGCCCCTCGGCAACTAGCCTGAAAGCAGCGGCAGCCAGCAGTTACGAACAGTTTTGTACAGCCATTGAACAAGCGGTCAATTTTACTCCTTCTGAAACGCTCATGACCTTGTTTAACCAACTGGACGAGCTGCGTAAAACCTACGCCATACTGATCCATAAAAAGGAGAATAAAGAGGAAGGACCAGTTCAGCCTACTTAAAATGACAATGAAATACCTCCCGCGGGCAAGGATACAAATCCGTGCCTGCGGGAGGTAGAGTTCAGCCAGAGATCATAACCGAAAGGCAGGTTCTGTGCCAATTCAAACAACTTTGTGATATGAGTTACAAGCTCAGGACTGAATGCTAACCATAACTATTCGCGAATTCGTTCAACCCATCCTTTTTTCGTATTCCGAACAAAATACCAGTCTTTCCGTTTTTAATTACGTTGCTTTCCAACGCAATTACCGGGAAAGGTATACTGAACGAAATTTGAACCAATGAAAGATCTTCCACGCAATGTCTGGCTACTAACCACTTCTCAAGCTCTTTTATTCTCAGTTAGCTCAATGGTTGTTTTCGTTGGCCGTCTGATTGGGTTCGAACTAGCTCCGGTCGAAAATTTATCGACACGGCCTGTTGCCGGCATGCTTGTTGGAAATGCGTTAACCATTCTTCTGAAGGCACAATCGTATTCTGACGAATGAGTCACCTAAAAAAACGAATTATGCGTATCGGATTTAAATTTATCAAAACAAGGCTGTCCAATAGTTGGGAGGCGATCCACACCAGTTTTTGGTTTATTCCATCATTGATGTTACTCTCTGCCATTGTAGCCGCCTTATTCATGATTGCCCTGGATAAGACGATCGATATCGACTCTTCCTCTGTGTCACGAATTTTGTTTGATGTAGGACCCGAAGGCGCGCGTTCGGTGCTGGCTACCATTGCCGGATCGATGGTGACTGTAGCCGGTGTTGCTTTCTCGATTACGATTGTTGCACTTTCGCTGGCGTCCTCGCAGTTTGGTCCCCGGTTGTTGCGCAATTTCATGAAGGATGTCGGGAATCAAGTCGCACTTGGAACATTCATCGCTACCTTTATTTATTGCCTGATTGTGCTGCGTTCCATCTATGCCGGTGAAGAACATGCTTTTGTTCCGGTGCTATCTGTTAACTTTGGGGTTCTGCTGGCCATTGCCAACGTGGGTATGTTCATCTATTTTATTCATCATGTAGCTACCTCAATCCAGGCCGACCAAGTCGTTGCCAACGTATATTATGAATTGGACAATCGAATCGATCTGTTGTTCCCCAATACCATTGAAGCCAAAGAAAATGAAGATAAAACATTAGATGTTGAGAATGAAAAACAAAAATATACCGACACATACACGATTAATGCCCAAAGAAGCGGCTACCTGCAAGCAATTGATCGTGACGGTCTTGTAAAGATCGCTCAGGAAAACAATTGTCTGGTTGATTGTCCATATCGTCCGGGTGACTTTATCGTTCAAGGAAATCAATTCGTAACGGTAGAAAGCATGAACCAATTCGACGATGATTTCCAGAGCCATATCGGAAATCTATTTATTATCGGATCGAAAAGAACTCCGGAACAAGATGCGAAATTTGCTGTTCATCAATTGGTTGAAGTGGCTATCAGGGCGCTATCGTCCGGAATAAATGATCCGTATACAGCGCTTACCTGCATTGATCATCTGGGATCAATTTTATGCAAACTGGTCAACCGGAAATTTCCTTCTTCCCACTTAAAAGATGAAGAAGGCCGATTACGCGTCATCCTGAAAACAACATCATTCACAACCGTAACGAATACTGCTTTTAGTCAAATCAGACAATATGGAAGCAGTCATGTTTCGGTACTAAAACGACTTTTAGAAACCTTAATAACGATCGCCACGCTTGCTCAACAGCAAGAACAGTCAGCGGTTATACAACATCACGGCGAAATGATTGAACGTGCAGTACGGGAGTTTGTCCCTGAAAAGGATGACCAGGAAGAGATCATCTCTCGCTACCGTGAATTGATGCACGTTTTAGATCAAAAAAACTGACGTTACTGTGGCAAATATTCATCAGTCCAAAATCAAAACCATACACCAAATCTGAAAACTCAAAACAAAAAAAGGTTGCCGGGAAGCAACCTCATTTGGGAATAATTTCAAAAAAAGGGAAAGGGAAGGTCGAGAATAATCCTGTTAATCTAAAATCTACCAAGTATTAACAGACTCACTTTCGTATGATATTAAAAATTCTTTTTATAATTTTAATTGTCAATCACTTGTCTGTTGACCTTCTAAAATTAAGAGGCTTGTTTTATCTTTGTATTACGACTGAATTATAATAGCATCAACCTATTGTTAACAAAAAGCCAACGTATATTAACTTAACCTTTTTAAAATATTACAGTATTTGAAATAATGAGTCACCGCGATTGTTTAAAATGCCGTTAAAACAGAATTATATAAATGCTCTTCTGGAGCTCTTTTATCCGCGCCTTTGCTTGGTCTGTGGGGAAAAACTAATCGCTGATGAGAACTACATTTGCTTAAAATGCCTACTACATGCTCCACGCACCAATTTCCATTTAGAGCCTGAAAACCGAATGGAACAAGTTTTCTACGGTCGTGTTCCGATCGAAAGAGCAACCGCCTTTTTTGAATTTAAAAAAGGGAGCAACTATCAAAAAATTCTTCATCATCTAAAATACAAGGGTTCGAAAGAATTGGGTGAATTCATGGGTAGTCGGTATGCCGGGGAAATCAAAGATTCCAACTTCACTCAACATATCGATCTGATTTGTCCGGTTCCTCTTCATCCGCGCAAAGAGCGAAAAAGAGGCTACAACCAAAGCTATCATCTGGCTAAAGGACTTTCTGATGTTTTGCAAATTCCGATTGCAAATGACGCCCTTGTCAGAAAGACGTTTTCAAGTACACAAACCCGAAAAACCCGCTATGAACGCTGGGAAAATGTAGAAGATATATTTCAGGTCATCAGCCCGGTAAGCTTTACAAAAAAACACATTTTACTAATTGACGATGTTGTAACGACCGGAGCCACTTTAGAGGCTTGTGCTGCTACCATTTTAAAAAGCTGCGACTGTAAAATAAGCCTGTTAACCCTGGCCATTGCCTAACCCAGGAAAATAAAAGCCCTAATGATTGCTATTAATTTTCTACTTCAGCCCCATTATAAATAGCTTGTCCGCGTTGGACTTCCATCACAGCAAAAAAGCCAAGTCCACCATTGCTTATATTTCCTTTAGGATTGGCCGAAGGTCCGCTAAACAGGGGAATCTTTTCACCGGTTTCAAGATCTACTGCTGCAATATAATCGTAATACTCCTTCGTAATTCCGGCCATTTCCAGCATAATGGTATCTCCCTGCTCAACAAACTCTCCATTCTCTTCATCAAAATACTGAACAACAGGCCCATTGATCTCATTACCGTTAAAAAAGCGATCATCCGCCGTCCAATAATTATGGATAGAATCAGTATAAAGCACCCCGTTTTTGTATACTTTAAACAGGTAGTAATCTTCAGTTTCCGCAGGATCTTTACTGTAAAGTCCCACTTCCCAGCCTTCCCAGCTGGCATTATACGCAACCGCAACTCCCTGAACCGGAGCTGAAGCTTTCATTTCGGTTTCGGCCTCGTAAGTTTCCAGTTGACCATCTCCATTCACATCAACACCGGAAACTGTTAATTTGTAGTGCGCACCAACTACTCCTCTGTAGTCCTTTGGTGTTAAATAGATTCCCTGTCGATCTCGATCTTCAGTTAGTTGAATGGTTTGAAAATCATTTTCAATGGTAAGCACAGCTCCGGAAACCATTGCTGGAGACTGATTACTAAAATAGGGTGCTGATTTCCCCAACCAGACTTCGTGTGCTTTTACTTCGTTGGTTATTTCAGCAAAAACAACCAATCGAGGCTCCCCGGCCTCTTCCAGATCAATGTCTACACGTTCGGTGCACGATTGTACCAAAACAATTAAAAAAGCGATTGAATATATATATTTGAATGGCATGACGTTTAGAATTTAAAGTTGTAGGTAACTGCCGGAATTATCGGAAACAAATAAGTTTTCTCTGCATACGTTTCATTGGGGTTTTCTTCATCCTGAACAAAATTTAGTGCCCAGGTATTTTTTTGGTTGTAAACATTATAAATTGAAAAAACCCACTCGCCACTCCATGGTCTTTGTTTCTTGTTTTTAGATTGAAGTGTCAGCGATAAATCAAGTCGGTGATAATCATCATAGCGGGCACCATTTCGTTCCGAGTAATACGGGATAATTGTACCATTAACCTCGTAACGCTGCACAGGCAAAGTAACCGGCTGACCGGTTGAATACACCCAATTGGCAGACAATGAGACACGTTTGCTTAGTTGATGATTGAGAACCACACTTAAGTCGTGTGTTTTATCAAAAGGCGCAGAGTAGGTTTTGCCATCATTAATTTCAGGAATCTTTCGCTCCGATCTGGACAAGGTATAGCCAATCCATCCGGTTAATTTCCCTTCGGTTTTTTTCACTAAAAACTCTGCTCCATAAGCCTTTGCATTTCCAACCCGGAGTTCACCTTCCAGGTATTTGTTGAGCAACAATTCCGCATGGTCGGCAAAATCGATGGTATTTTTCATGTCTTTGTAATACGCCTCAACAGAAAGTTGGTAAACGCCGTTCTTTAAATTTCGGAATACCCCAAATGCAAACTGATCGGCAACCTGTGGCTTCACATTTGGACTCGCCGGAAACCAAATATCCAAAGGACTGCCCGCCGACGTATTCGCAGCCTGCTGAATGGTTTGACGAGACCGGTTGTAATTGAATTTAAACGACCAGTCTTTTGCAAACAAATAGTTTATCCCAAAACGTGGTTCCAATCCCCAATAGTTTTTATACACCTCTCCTGAACTGTAGACTGTGGAATCAACCACCTCGTAATTGTTGTCAAAATCGTATACCGTTCCTTCGCCAATATTCTGAAAAAGGGACGCCCGGATTCCATACTTCAACACCAGTTTATTGCCTATTTTATGCTGGTGCTCCAAATAGGCAGCATGCTCCAGAGCGTAATTCTTGTCAATAATGTATTCACCAAATATAGACTGATTGCCAACGCCCATAGCCGCACCAGGATTAAACGTGTGATGAAAGCTCTGTAGCCCAAACTTCAACGAATGCTCGGGGGTAATGTAATAACTAAAATCAGCTTTCAAACCAATATCTTCTAAATCTGATTCCCAAAGCCAGGATTCAGGTTCATCTTCCGCAGTGCCTAATTCATAGTCGTAACGGCTCCAAACCGTCGTCAGATTCATAAACAATTTCTGATTGAAAATATGGTTCCACCGGGCAGTGAAGGTTTTGTTTCCGAAACCCATCCTGAAAAAGGAACTCTTCATCACATCGCGCCCAAGATAACCACTCACATAAAGGCGGTTATTCTCATTGAACCGGTGAGTCAATTTCAAGCTGGCATCGTAAAAATACAAACGGCTGTCACGCACATCTTCATCCGACGACAATGGCAGAAACAGATCCATATACGTTCGTCGGCCCGACAACAGCATGGTGGTTTTATCTTTTTTCAGCGGGCCATCAATTGTTAAACGACTTGAGATAGTTCCAATTCCGCCTGCTCCTTCAAATTTTTTCGAATTACCATCTTTCATCCGCACATCCAAAAGCGACGATAAGCGACCACCATATTGCGAAGGCACGTCACCTTTGTACAACTTCAAATCTTTGATGGCATCATTATTAAATACCGAAAAGAAACCCATCAAATGCGAGGCATTGTAAACCGTTGCCTCATCAAGTAAAATCAGGTTCTGATCAGGACTTCCACCGCGAACACTAAAGCCGGAACCTCCCTCGGAAGTAGACTGAACTCCGGGTAACAATTGGATGGCTTTTATCAAGTCAACTTCACCCATTAATGCCGGAATCGATTTAATGGTGTGGGGCTGAAGTTTTTCAACTCCCATTTCAACCTGCTTGATGTTTTGGTCGCGACGCTCTCCTTTAACCTGAATTTCGTCCAATTCTTCCGATGAAGGAGTCAGCTCAACCTCCAGGCGGAGATCTTCGGTCATGTCAACTTTCTGCACATAATCTTCATAACCAATGTAACTGCAAATCAAGGTATATGATGCCGGTGTAATTGAAAGGGAATAAAAACCATAACTATTACTGATTGTGCCAACTCCCAATTCCTTAATTAATACCGAAGCCCCGATCAGGCTTTCACCACTTTCAGAATCGAGAATATGACCACTGATAATCTTTCGATCAGCTTTGTCATCTTCGTCAGCGTGTGCATAGTGCAGCCCCGCTGCACCTTGCAATACAGCAATTAAGAGAAGTAATTTTCTGAACATTTTCTAATTGTTTTCAGTTGTTTGTTGTTCTTTGTTTCCAGCTTTCTCTATAAGACAACCTCAATACCCAAACGTTGCAATTTTTTTTATGAAAAAAGAATTAAATGCAGGAAGCTGTGATTACAAGGCTCCGAGAATAATCAAAATCAGCGACCTAACCGATAATACAAACCAGTACTTATTACATTGCTGTATTGATCATCCAGCCAATAGGAAACAGCTTGTCCAGGCAAATCTCGAATGGGAAGCAGTGAATAGGCAAGTCTTAAATCAAGTGCTAGGCGATCGGTAAAGTCATACCGCATGCCAACAAAAGCCTGAAAATCGAAAGCGTTGAATTCGCGTTGTTCAACTTCCGGAATTTCACCGTAATTGTCCAGTTCTTTGCTGTGTACCAGGTATCCGGCCGATAGCCCTGCCAGGATTGAAATCCGATCGCTTGTTCGATACCCCAAAAAGAAAGGTACTTCAGCATAACCCAAACGCATGATATATTTTTCAAGATCTTCTTGTTGCACATTGGTGGTTTTATTCGACGGGTTTTTGCGGCTTCCTTTTTGCGAGTACTTAATTTCCATTCCAAAGAATAAGTCCCGACTGAAATCCCGCATCACATAACCACCTAGCAATATACCGGGTTTGCGATAACCATTGGTGTTATCTCCCGAAACCTGAGACGCATTAAATCCACCCAAAATCCCACCTTCAAAGCGTTGTGCCCGAAGCGCAAAAACCGTCAGGGCAAATAGTACTACAAGTAAAATTCTTCTCACGTTATTTCAATTTTTTAAGTTTCTCTTTCAGAATAGATACACCATGTCCAGCTTTTTCCTCAATAAACTCAATTCCATTTCGGTGAACCGGCGGACGCTCCGGATCAACGACAAAAATTGGAACTCCATCTTGCGTATAATGAATCAATCCGGCAGCCGGATATACATTGAGCGAAGTACCGACCACCACAAAAATATCGGCTTCCTTTACCAGTGGCATGGCCTCATCCATAGCCGGAACCATTTCGCCAAACCACACAATATGTGGCCGAAGCTGAAAGCCTTCTTCACAGGTGTCGCCAAACTTCAACTCCCAGCCATCTAAATCATAAATTAAGTCATCGTAACGTGTACTTCTCACCTTTTTTAATTCGCCATGTAAGTGCAGTACTTTTGAGCTTCCCGCCCGCTCGTGCAAATCGTCAATATTCTGAGTAATAATTTGCACGTCAAAATCGGCTTCCAGTTCTGCTAAACCGACATGTCCCGGATTTGGTTCGCATTCGTATAGCTGCTTTCGCCGATCGTTGTAAAATTTCATAACCAATTCCGGATTTCTGTGCCATGCCTCTGGAGTGGCCACCTCTGTGACATCATATTCTTCCCATAAACCTCCCATATCCCGAAAAGTACGAATCCCACTTTCCTGGCTCATTCCGGCACCGGTCAATATCACTAATCTCTTTTTCATGAATATCGGGTTTTTTTGTTTTAAAGATAATTTATTCAAGCTGAAAAACGAAAGGTAGTACACTTCGCATCCACGTAATTTGAAATCCAATTACTTTTCAACAGGCCTCATCAATTCAACTCTATTTTCCTACTTTTGTGGCTATGATCGACCAGTCAACAGTTGACCGCATAATGGATGCCGCAGAGATTACAGAAGTAGTCTCGGAGTTTGTAAGTTTAAAGCGGCGGGGAACCAACCAGCTTGGGTTATGCCCGTTTCACAACGAGAAAACTCCATCGTTTATGGTATCTCCTGCCAAAGGTATTTTTAAGTGTTTTGGCTGCGGAAAAGGAGGCAATTCGGTTAACTTTATCATGGAGCACGAATCCCTTTCGTACCCTGAAGCGCTGAAGTGGTTGGCCAAAAAATACCATATTGATGTCAAAGAAGAGGAAGAAACGGAAGCACAGAAGCAGCTCAAAGATGAGCGCGAAAGTATGATGATTGTTTCGGCCTTTGCCCAGAAATATTTTACCCGATTTGTGTGGGAAGAAAACGAGGGTCGAACTATTGGACTCAGCTACTTGCGCGAGCGGCAGTTGCAGGATAACATCATTAAAAAGTTCGAGCTGGGCTATTGCCCGGATGGGAAAGATAAGTTTACCCAAGCGGCACAAAGACAAGGATACCAGATGGAATTCCTCGAAAAAACGGGGCTGACTATCAAGCGCGACGATTGGGTGCGCGACCGCTTTGCCGGTCGGGTGATGTTTCCGATTCATAACGTAGCCGGCCGGGTGATTGCTTTTGGTGGACGAACACTGAAGGATGATAAAAAAATAGCCAAATACCTGAACTCGCCAGAGTCGGACATTTATCACAAAAGCCGGGTGCTGTACGGTATCTTTCAGGCCAAACGTGAGATCACGAAGCAAGATAAGTGCTATTTGGTTGAAGGATACACCGATGTGTTGGCCTTTCATCAGGCTGGGATTGAGAATGTGGTTGCCTCGTCAGGAACGGCATTAACTTCTGATCAAATTCGATTAATCAAGCGTTTTTCACCTAATATCACCATTATTTACGATGGTGACGAAGCCGGAATTAAGGCCTCACTCCGAGGAATTGATCTGGTGCTGGAAGAAGGGTTGAATGTCAAAGTTTTGCTACTTCCCCAAGGTGAAGATCCTGACTCTTTTTCCAGATCGATGAGCTCAACGGAACTTCAGGAATACATCGATAAAAACCAAACGGATTTCATTCGTTTCAAAACAAATTTGTTATTGAAAGATGCTGATAACGATCCGGTAAGCAAAGCCCGGCTGATTAACAATATCGTCCATTCGATATCGGTAGTTCCCGACGCAATCACCCGTTCTCTATACATCAAAGAATGCAGTAGCTTAATGGATGTTGAAGAGAACATCTTGTATACCGAAATGCGCAAGATGATGCAAAAGGAGTCGGAAGAGAATCGCCGGAAAGAATATCGCGATAAAGCAGCTCAACAACGACAACCCGCGCCACCTCCTACTCCGAAGGTTATCAAAAACCTGTGCGAAATTGAAGAACGAGAGATTTTGCGAATATTGATGAAATACTTTCACACTGAAGTTTTTGAAGAAGAAGGCGAAAACCCTGAAGAAAAGTTCTCTATTTCAGTTGGACATTTTGTGCTCAGCGAACTGGAGAATGATGGCCTGTATTCAGATAACGAGCTAATCAATCAATTTCTGGACTTTTTCAGGGAGAATCTGGACAACAAGAAATTTAATCCAAGCCAGTTTTTTACCCATCACCAGGATCAGCGAATCAGTCAAATGGCCAGTGATTTGATTTCAGAAAAATACACTGAAAGCAAACGTTGGGCGAGAGGTGGTGCTTTTGTTGAAGCCGAAGATGAAATTCTCGATTTACTGGTTCCGAAAATCGTTCAGGAATATAAACTGCGAAAGGTGAAAAACATGCTTTCGGATCTGGAAAAAGGCATTCAGCTGGCAGCAACTGAGAACGACATGGAGAAAGTCATGACAATTCAGAATCAATATCTCAACCTAAAAAAAGTGGAAAAACACCTTTCCATTCAACTTGGAAACCGAACCATTACCCGTTAAAGAAAAGATATGAGAACCCTGTTTATCGAAAATCGAGAAGAGATCGACGAAGTAATAAGAGCATGCAAGACCTGCTTTGTTGCCATGTCTGATAATGACCAGCCGTATGTATTGCCGATGAATTTCGCCTTGGAGAATGACACCATCATCTTGCATTCGGCACAGGAAGGCCGCATGTGGGAAACGATTAAAAAAAACCCGAGCATCTGCATTAACTGGACATTGGGCGAAGAGCTTGCCTGGCAAGATGTGAGTGTTGGATGCAGCTATCGTGTTAAATCAAAATCGGTGGTTGTTGAAGGAGCAATTGAAATTGTTGACGATTACAATGAAAAATACCGCCTGCTCAAGCTTGTAATGGCTCAATACAGCGACCGCGAATTTAAGTTTAGCAAGCCTGCCGTTGTTAATGTTGGCATTATGAAAGTGCACATTAAAAATATTAAAGGAAAGGTTTTTGGAGCCAAAGCAGTAACTCCCTGGAAGTCCTAAAAGTTATTTCCCTTTTTGGAGTCTCATTCGATGATAAAGTTATTTTTTAGACGATTTGGGTGAACTTCTTTTATATCAAACAAACGCATTTCGCTGCATAATTGAAGAAAAAAAATAAACCGCTCGTGAGAACTCCGCATCTGCGATTCTCTCATTCTCCGCCGATTAGAATCTTCTTTGGTTTCAAAAAATATACCTTTTTCGTCATTCATATTCTAAAATTAGAAAATAATCACCATTCTACAATATCATCAATTTTCACAGATTCTTTAATGTTTTATCTTTAGGCAAAATTACGCTATGATTTTTGTGACAGGAGGTACCGGATTGGTTGGATCCCATTTGCTGTTTAACCTGCTTAGTTCAGGTAAAAAGGTGCGCGTTTTAAAACGCCCTACCAGCAATGTTAAATGGGTGAAGAAAGTTTTTTCGTACTACAGCGATCAGTCCGAAGAACTATTTAGCCAAATTGAGTGGGTCGAAGGAGACATCTTGGATTACCACAGTCTGGAAAATTTGCTTGTTGGAGCTACTGAAGTTTATCATTGTGCAGCTATCGTATCTTTTCATGCCAACGACCGCGACAGCATGCTCAATAATAACGTAAAAGGAACCGCCAACCTGATTAATGCAGCCATCCACAATAAGGTTAGAAAGTTCGGCCACATCAGCTCTATTGCGGCCCTGGGAAGAACGCAGGATGGTAGCGAAATAAACGAAGAAACTTATTGGATTCCTTCGAAACAAAAATCGGGCTATAGCCTGAGCAAGTTTTTTTCGGAGATGGAAGTTTGGCGCGGTATCGAAGAAGGGCTTGACGCGGTGATTGTGAACCCATCGATAATTCTCGGGCCGGGTAACTGGGATATTGGCAGCCCCAAGCTTTTTCAAGCAATTGGGAAAGGATTAAAATATTACACCAAGGGAGAAACCGGGTTTGTTGATGTTCGTGATGTTGCTGCAGCAATGGTTCGGCTCATGGACGACAGCAATTTTAACAAGACCAAAAACCAACGTTTCATCCTGAATGCCGGCAATATGAGTTATCAGAATTTTTTTAATAAAATAGCTGACAATTTGCAAAAGCCGCGCCCAAGAACTTTCGCTTCCGATATGATTCTACAAGTAGCCTGGCGTGCTGCGCGGGTAGCCAGTTTTTTCTCGGGAAAACGCCCGCAAATTACCAAAGAAGCGATATCCGGATCTAACCGGATCAACCGTTACAACGGGGATAAAATTCAAAAAACAATTGATTTTCATTACCTCAATTTAGATACTACCATTGCTGACATTGCACATCTTTTTCAGAAAGATATTATATAAAAAACGGGTGCCCAATTGAGCACCCGTTTTTTATATATCGATTTGATCAATCGTACTATTCAACTTCCTTCCAAACTAAAGCACTAGCACCAACAATTGCGGCGTCTCCGGGTCTTAACTCTGAAGGTAAAACTTTAATCTTACCATTAAAGATTGGCAATAAATGTTCCTCCAGGCTAGCTTTTGTTGGTTTAAAAATGTAATCACCTGCCGCTGTTGGCCCACCAAATAAGAAAATTGCCTCAGGACTCAAGTGATGAACAGTATCCGCTAATCCTTGTCCCAACCATTTCCCGGTTTGTTCAAAAACCTCTAAGGCCACTTTATCTCCTTTCTCTGCAGCATCAAAAATCATTTTAGAGTTCAACTCATTAAACGATTTATCAGCCAACAAGCTATCTCCGGCATTGTCGCGAGCCATAATTTCAAAAGCGGTACGCTTCATGCCTGGTGCAGAGCAATAGGCTTCCAAGTGTCCTTTAGCAGTGCAACCGCACAAACGACCACCGGGTATCAAGGTTGTGTGTCCGCACTCTCCTGCGAAACCATCATGTCCGTAAACCAAGTCACCATTAACAACTACGCCACTTCCCACACCGGTTCCTAGTGTGTACATGACGAAGTTTTTCATGCCCTTCGCTCCACCATAAATCATTTCGCCAATAGCCGCTGCATTCGCATCATTAGTCAGCGCTAAAGCTTTCATTTCGGGGAAACTTTTACGCATAAGTTTAACGAATTGAACAACTCCTTTAAAAGAAAGGTTTGGAGCATATTCAATCGTCCCGTTGTAATAATTGCCATTTGGAGCACCGATACCAATTCCTAAAATTTCAATATCGTCATTCATCAGTTTCACCGACTTAATCAACTCTTGAATCGCAACAGTCAATTCATTGATGTATTTGTCAATATCTCCATGCGATGGTGTTAAAATTGAGTCTTTAACCATAACCTGGCCCTTGCTGTCAACCACACCAATTGCCGTATTCGTTCCACCAATATCAACACCTATTGTAACTTTTTTCATCTCGTTATAATTTTTAATTTCTAAAGTCTACAGTAACTACTTAATCAACCGGAATATCTGTATTAATGTTTTTGCTTCCAATAACTGCATAAAATAACAGATATCCAAAACAAACCACAATCAACCAGTAACTCGCCTGATAATCCGCCACATCAGCCAACCATCCTTGAATTGCAGGAAGAATACCTCCACCAGCTACGAGCACCATAAAAATCCCTGAAGCAGCAGCCAAATATTTACCGAGTCCTTCAACCGCAAGGTTAAAGATACTTCCCCACATGATTGAGGTACAGAGTCCGACCAATGCAATGAATAAGAATTTAATTGGAACAGGAACAAGGCCAAAACTCAAACCCGCGGTTCCTGATTGAAATGCCGGCATTGAGATCAATGTTCCCTCCGGCCAGAAAATTGCCAACACAATCAAAACGATTCCAAGAAATGAAGTAAAACCTAGCATCTTTCTACTGGAAACAGTGCTTCCAACTGCAGCACCAGTCAAACGACCAACCAACATCAACAGCCAGTAAAATCCGACAATTCCACCGGCAATTCCGGCTCCAATTCCTAATCCCGGCGTATCTCTCCCGTCAATAATTCTGTTTGAACTTTCGTAAGCTATTTCACTCACAACTTGCATACGATATCCATCAACGCTCGCATTTTTAACATCAAGAGCTGTGATTTCTTCAAGGTAAGCTGCATCGGATTGTTGTTTCTCATATTCAGCAATAATTGTTTCAGCTTGGTCTTCAGTAGGAGTTGTCATGTATAAATTGGCAATCCCCGGAGTTCCAACCTCAATTCCTACATATACAAAAATACCTATGGCTCCCAAAACGAAATGACGGAATTTTAAAGCTCCGGACATAAGGCCGCCCAGTGCTTCTTTTGGTTGGTCAGCATGTGGTTCAGGAATTCGTGTTAATCGAAGAATAAAGAATACCAGAGCAAAAACAGCCATGGCAATGTACAGGATCGGATATACATCGGGAATAGAAGCTTTTGTTGCTTCACCAATAAGAATACCTACAAATACCGGGGTAAATGTAGCCATAACTGAGTTGAAAGAACCACCCACCTGGATAAGCTGGTTTCCCTTGTTACCTTCTCCTCCAAGTTTATTTAGCATCGGGTTTACCACAATGTTTAACAAACACATGGAGAATCCCGCGATGAAGGCACCTAACAAATACACGGCAAAACTTTCGGCATGTCCTGAAAGGTATTGAATGCCGACCCCTACGAACCCAACCGCGACAGCAATAAGCGCTGTTTTTTTATATCCAACTTTTTGAAGTAAAATACCTCCGGGAATACCCATAACAGCATAGGCGATAAAGTTTGCCAGGTTTCCAAGCATTCCCAAACTATTAGAAACATTGAACTGATTTTTCAGCACGATACCCATCGGTGCTGCCAAGTTGGTAACAAATGAGATCATACCAAAAAGTAAAATCATCATAAAAATTGGCACTACATAATTCTTCTTACTCTCTTGCATAATTAAGTTAATTAAGGATAGTTTTAAATTATTTATTATTATTTAAGGTAATTTCAATTTGTTAACGGAGCTAGGGGAGAATTTAGACTTAAAAGAACCGGAAAATCCGGAATTATAAACAATAGCATAAAAATAAGTTGTGCTAAAGCGCAGTTTATTAGTCGGTTCCATCATGTATTATTTTAGGTTTATTTAAAAAGCATCCCAATGCTCTGTGATTTAGGCAGAGCAAATTTAAAAATTTAAATTGTTTTTCGGGATCAGGATATCCTGTTTCTCCTAATTTAGGTTCAATCCAAACATGTTGTAAAACTATTTCTCAACATTCAATCACGTTGTTTCAATGGATTTGAATATTTCGACTATTGGCACAAGAGTAAACCCGCCAGTCTATCAGCGTGTTGCACACGCAACATACCACTGCATAAAAATTATTTGTATCGTTAATCGTGGTTTGTGAAGTAGTCAAATTTGGATAAATTGCGAGAGATAAAAAATCAAATGGATAAATTGAACAAAGAGGAAATTCGAGTCAAAATTCTGAGGGAAATTGAAAAAACCCGCCAATACATTATTGACTACAAGGAAAACACTCAACCCATTGTTCCCGAGAATGCGATCGGTCGAATTTCCAGAATGGATGCCATCAACAATAAAAGTGTTGCAGAAGCCGCTTTGCGGAAAGCAGAAGAAAAACTCTTCAAACTCAACAGTGTATTAACAAAAATTGACGATGAGAATTTCGGACTTTGTGCCCGCTGCAAACAAGCTATTCCTTTGGGTCGCCTTCTGATGATGCCTCAAAGTTTGTATTGTGTTCAATGTTCTCATTAAGTCCAACCGGATTCGCCGCATCCTGATAGGGAGACGTAATTTTTCGTCCACCGTATTCAAAACGTTCATTCATAATATTCAGGATTTCATTAGCGCTGGATTCAACCGGTTTGCTTGATACGTGAATGACCGTAAACCCACCCTTTTTGAATACAAATGAAGCGTTCCGAATTTCGTTCTTCACCAACTTTTCGTCGGTGTATTTTGAGCTGTCATGACGCGGTAAACTTTTCAATCGCTTTATTCGGTGGGCAATCAGATGCTGCGGGCTAATATGTAAACCAAATACCCTTTTCGGATCAACCTCAAATAACTCCCGGGGTGGCTTAATTCCATTCACTAAGGGAACGTTTGCTACTTTCCATCCATACATCGACAAGTACACACTCAACGGTGTTTTACCCGATCGCGAGACTCCGCACAAAATAATTTCAGCTTTGTTTAAGCGCTCCGGACTCATTCCATCATCCTGATTCAACGTAAACTCAATCGCATCAATACGATCGAAGTACCGCTGGTTAATTTCGCGAAAAAGGCCGGGTGATTTCAACGAAGGAATGCCCAGTGTGCTATCCAGGTAATCGGCCAGCTCACCCATAAAATCAATCTGCTTGACACCCTCTTCCTTTGCTTGTCTGATCAGGCTTTTTCTTAAATCGGAATTAACCATGGTATGGGTAATCAAACCTCCATCCTTTTTTGCCTTAGATACAATCTCCCTCAGCTTTTTTTCGTCCGACACATTAGGAACAATAATAACCGGAACATCGTTGTTCGGATATTGAATCAGAACTGACTGAACCATGTTGTTTCCGGCTAATCCTTTCCCTCCTGACACGACATAAATAGGTTTTGTTTTTTTCTTTTTTTCTCGTTCTTCCACGTTCTTTATACTTTGTTTCCAATAAGATAAAACAAAACTTCTATAAAAAAAGCCCGAAAGTTTTAAAACATAAAAGAAGGGAGAAGAAACAAAAGCTCATTCTCATCTAGCAATTCATTATGCTTTTCCACCTTGTTTCCCATATGAGATGGGCATGGTCAATGAACTTGCCGTCTGGTTGGTTCCATCCTTTTCCACTAAACAATTGTTGATTTTGCGAATCCTAACAACTGGATTGGTTTTCTCTCGGTTTACTGGTTATCGAGTTAAATACGTTTTAGGAGTTGATCAATACCATTTTCAAAAAAGGACTTGACTCCAACGTATTGTTCATTCGCAGTTGGCTGACTAAGGATTTCACTTAACGGTAAAACGGCGCCATTCCAATCGGGAGTCATCCATTTCCCATTGGGTAATTCTTTTAATCCGTCCGAAAGGTTATTCGATTTTTCAGACGAAAAACTTAGATAGAAATAGGGCTCCTCAACCATACCGTCGGGAATAGCCCAGCCAAGCCCGATGGTTTTCGAAGCTTCTCCCTTTTCATTTTGTGCCAGCGTGGCAAAAGTACCGGTATCAAAATGATGAGGCCAGATACGCACCGGTTCAACAGTTGAAAAGGTTGAGGCAAATTCCTTCATGACCACCTCTGCATTATGCCGATATCGGATGCTTTCCTCAACCATTTCAGCCAAGTGAGCATGACTACAGAAGCCATCTTTCAGCAAATCCATATCGAGTTGGTAGGGCTGTTTCGTTTTTAACTGACTAACTTCTACTCCGAGCTTTTGAAGCTCTGTCTTTAATTCAAAGAATGAAGTTTCAAATGATCTCCCTACCAGTGAAATTTCACTGAGCAGTGACAAATTTTCATCCAGAATTTGCAGTTTTAATTGGTGTAGTTGCAGACCAACGAATATTCCGCGAGCTAATTGACTTCCCAGAAAAATCTGTTTTTTGGGAATATACTGCATATTAATATTGCTTTTGTCGGGCTTCTCAGGAATAAGATATCGGCCAACCAAGGCGATAAATTGAGCTGCAATGCGCTGCCGATGCAGGATCTTTTTTAAATCGTCATTAAAGGAGATGGATAGCTTTTGCCAACTGTCTGTTTGTTCCATAATTTCGAGCTTAAATTTTTTGCCAAAGTGAGTCTACAAAATAATTCCGTTTATCGGTAAAGTTTTCTACCACTTTAAAACCATGGTCTTGAGCCAACTTTTCAATACCCTGGCAATCGAATTTTTGGGACAATTCCATGAAAATAGTTTCCCATGGATTGAAATGAAAATCTTTATCCAGGTCGCCGACCGACACTGTTTGTTTCGTTTTGGAGACCAAAAAACTTTTCACTCTTCCTGTTTCCGGATTGTATTCGGTATGATGCTCAAAATTGGCTGGATTGAAATTAGCATTGAGTTCTTTATTCAGCCGTAGCAAATGGTTGAGGTTGAATTTTTCGGTGTGTCCGTGGGGATCATTGTATGCGTTCATAATCACATCGGGTGATTTTTTCAGATCGAAACCGATGAGTACCCGGTCTCCCTGATGACAGAGACCGGAGAGTTGACTGAAAAAGAGATCAATCTCTTCCTCCGAAAAATTTCCAATGTTCGACCCCAAAAATAAAATCACCTTGCGTAAGCCGGAGTGGCCATTTAACTTTTTCACTTCCTGAAAATAGTCGCCGGTTTGGGCGCTGACGTTCAACAACGGAAGTTCTTTTTCTAAACTGCTTACCAGTTCCACATTGGCTTTATGACTAATGTCTATCGGAATGTAACGAAAGCTAACCGAACTATCCATGAGGAACTGTAAGAGGACTTTTGTTTTCAATCCATCACCAGATCCTAATTCGATCAAATCAAATCCTTGAACACCATCTTTAAACGCATTGGTAATTTGCTTTCTGTGCGTTGAGAAAATTTCAAATTCACAATCAGTGAGGTAATATTCCGACATTTGCATGATATCCTGAAAAATAGAACTTCCCTGATCATCGTAAAAATATTTCGACAGAAGGTATTTCGGATTTGCAGAAAGGCCGTTTAACGTGTCGGCACCAATTTCGGAAATAAGTGTTTGTTGTTCCATGGGTTAAGAATAAATTTCAGCATTCCAGTTTTCAGGTATTCCTGTTTCATACGGATTCTCAGGATCATTGCTCCATTCGAACCAACCACCGTCGAATACCGAAACACGAGGCCAGCCCATCAGCCAGGCATTAAACCAGGCTTCACTACCGCGCCATCCGGTACCACAATAAAAGGCCAGGTGTTTATCCGGGGTAATGTCCACCTGTTTCCAAATCTCCGCTACTTCATGAAATTCGCGAGTTGTATGATCCACATGACGATAGTTTTCCATGTGATAGGCATCGGAACCGCAGTTGCCAAAAATAGCCCCGGGAATACGGCCCTTTTTTTCGATATAATTGTAACCGCTTACTTCGCCAATATACTCGGGCCAACTTCTAACGCAAACCAAATCGGCTGTTGAAGAGGCTAGCATTTCTTTCGCTTCCGGAACGTCAACGGCAAGTTCAGATTTTACAGGAATGTTTACCCCGAAGTTTTCAACCGGAGTTTTGGGAACATCATCGGTGGCGATTTCGTATGCCGCATCTTCCCAGGATTGAAATCCACCATTTAGTACCCGAACATCTTTCACGCCTGCATACATCATGATGAAGGCATTGCGGATGGCTCCGATGTCGCCGGCTGCGCTACCCGGAAATTCATCATCATTATCCGGAAACATGAATTTTCCGTATGAAATAACCAGTGTGTCTGACGTTATTCCATGTTGAAGCAAGGCTTGCTCCAATTCTTCCGGCGACCGGCGATTCCAGGTTTCCGTGGCTTCAAGGGCAAGCGTATCCATATCGATCGCACCGGGAATGTGACCACTCAAATAAGCATCGCGGTTGCGATAATGAGCATGAACAATCACCACTTTTTTCCCTTCGTACTCCAATGGTCTTTCGCCTGAAATGATCTCGTTTACGAAACTGGCGGGCACTAAATTTTCGAAACGTGGAAGAAAATCCATCGGTAATTCAGTGTTTGGCGACCACTCATCCTGAAAATGTTTGTAAATTTTAATTTGGTTGTACCCCGACTTTTGAAAGCGGGTTGCAATCTCTTCTATTTTATCTTTTGAATAGCCATACAACACTATTTCATGTTCGGGCAGAATTCCTTTTGACCGGACTATTTCAATCCAATCAATGTAATTGGCCCACTTCGCAGGCAGAGTTTTTGCACCTTCGATGTGACCACCTCGCGGTTCATTTTGAAGCTGCCAGCCATTGTAGGCGTCAACCGGACGGATGTCAATAAATTTTGCTTTGGGAGATGACAATAAAGCCACCAACTCGTCTGTCGATATTTCAGTAAACATAGAATTATTACTCATTTAGATTGTCTTCGTTTATAACAAACAACAAAATGTATTTGAGTTGGTTTATATGTTTATTTGAACTTAATCACTGATCACTTGTACACCTTTCCAAAGCGCGACACGTCCTTTGATGCTGTTTGCTATGCCGAACGGCTCCGCGTAACCAAGCGATATCCTGATTTACCTTACCATCAATTGCCCGGTCATCGTAAGAGGCAGTTCCTTTCCGGTGGCAAGCCTTCTGGGTGTCACCATCTTTTAAATATTCTTTGTTTAATGATTCAATTGGGAAATAGCTGTTTCCTTCCACATTGACGATGTCCTGACTTTCAGCGATTGCTTTTCCGTTTCAGGTTGATCTCATTGCACTATTTATTGATGTCGACTTACAACAATAGTCGTTAGCAGCTTCATAACGCGACGAGGATGGATCAATTTAGTTATGTGTTTGGATTGAAGTACCGCATGTTTAATTAAGGAATTCCATTGTCATAAGTTAACCGTGAAGTAAAACGTACTTCCTTTCCCGACCTCTGATTCTACCCAGATTGTTCCACCCATCTTATCCAAATATCCCTTGCAAATTGCCAAGCCGAGTCCGGATCCTTCGTATTTCCTTGCCAAATTCAAGTCAGCCTGGATGAAACGCTCAAAAATCGCGTCGATCTTCTCTTTAGGAATGCCATTCCCTGTATCAGACACATAGCATTTTACCTGATTTTGATCCAGTTCGAAACCAAAACTTACCTTTCCCTGGTTGGTAAACTTAATGGCATTATTTATGAGGTTTGTTAGAATAGAATTCAGCTTATTTCTATCTGTTCTTACCATTGTGCTTTGCAGCTCCTCCGAAATATTCAGAGAAATATCCAAGCCTTTTTTTCTCGCAATTAGTTCAAAAAAATTAAGTTGAAACTCAAAAACTCCAGCGAGCCTAAATTCCTCACTAACAAGAGGAATGTCGCCTGCTTCAATCTTAGAATATTCGATTAAATCATTTATCGTATCCAGAAGTCGCTCCCCGCTTTCATTAATAACCTTCGAAAATTCAGCTCGATCATCATCATTTAAGTTAGGCATTTGTATCAGCTCGATAAAGCCAAGGATACTATTCATCGGGGTTCTGATTTCATGACTCATGTTGGCCAGAAATGCCGATTTCAATCGATCAGATTGCTCAGCCTTTTCTTTCGATTCTTTTAAATCACAAATCATTTGTTTTGTGACTGTAATATCTTCTTTTATTGCCAGGTAGCTGAGCGTTTTGCCATTTTTGTCTTTTATAGGAGAAATACGTGCACTTTCCCAATACAAATTTCCATTCTTCCTTTTATTACAAAACTCACCCTGCCAACTCTTACCGGACAATAAGGTATTCCACAAATTCTTGTAAAATTGAGAATCATGATAGCCCGATGATAACATGTTCGTTTTTTCCCCGATCACTTCTTCTTGGTTAAATCCAGTAACTTTCTGAAATGTCGGATTCACATATTCAATTCTTCCTTCCAGGTCTGTTACGACTATGCATACAGGGCTTTGCTCAATAGCTTCGCTGAGTCTCAAGTTTCGCTGTTCTTGTTTAATTTGATCTGTAATATCCTGTATTGTTCCATACAGTCGGACAACCTTTCCATCTTCTTTCTCCGCCAGTCCAATTGTCCGAACCCATTTTTCTTCACCTTTTTCGCTAATAAATGGAGTTTCCAGATCGTAGGGCTTACCGGTATCTACTGCTTGTTTTAAGACTTGTTTAATTGTCTTTTGCCTTTCTAATGGATAATTTTTCAACCCCTCAATTCCTTTCGGAGGTTCATCTTCAACAGGTAGCCCATATATCCGCTTGGCTTCGTGTGAGTAATAGGATTGCATGGTTGCAAGATCAAGTTCCCAACCTCCAATTTTCGCTATTCGCCCTGTTTCATTTAGTAGCTTTTCTCTTCTTATTTGTTCCTTTTCGAGTCTTTTCTTCTCTGTTATATCCCTGAATTCAACAACTCTTACTTTTTTGCCTTTGTAATGAATCATTCTTCCTTCTAACCTCACCGGGTATCGTTCACCATTCTTTTTAATAGCGATTACCTCGTATGATTCTTCATACCCTTCAATAATATTATTCATGACTAACTCCCGGGCTTCCTCAGCAATTAGCGATAAACCATTCATGCCAACTAATTCTTCATGCGAATAGCCCGAAAGTTTCGAAAGTCCGAAATTACAATCCAGAATAACGCCTTTATCGTGGATGGCTATTCCCCCAAATGATGCATCATGCAATGCCTTAAAACGATGAGCACTTTGTTTGGCTAATTTCTTTGCTTCTTTTAATTTCTTATTCTTTCGTTTCAGTTTGTCTTGTGCTTTTTTAAGAGCAGTCACATCTTTAAAAATAGCTACTATTTCGCCGCTTGGTAACTTATAAATTGAGTTTTCGCGCCACCTGCCCTCCACACTGTCTGAATAACAAATAGGATCAAGATGAACCTCTTCGCCTGTTTCGTATACTTCCCTGACAGCTATGAACAGAGGAGACTCTGCCATGTTGGGGAATCGTTCAGAAAGCTTTTTGCCAATAATATTTTCTTTCGAGGTACTTGTTATTTTTTCAGCTGATGAATTAAAATCAACAAAAACAAAATCGTTGCCATCGTCTATCGGTCGATACACTGCGACCCCCGAAGGAAGATGCTCAGTTAGCTCCCGGTATCGTTCTTCATTTTCTTTTAATTGTTGTTTTATCTTTTTACTTTCCGTAATGTCCTTCGTAACCCCAACAATTCTTACTGCGCTTCCGTGTTTATAGCCCTTCCCTGTAGTTTCGAACCATGAAAGTTCCCCATTACCTTTTTTTATCTCATAAATAATGGAATACTCTTTCTCCTGATTTTGTAGTGCTTTTGAAATAGCGACATTTAGATTTTCTTTATATTCTGGTGGTAGATATGAGAAATATTTATCGAAACTATTGTTTATTGTACCTTTGGGAAGTACAAGAAGCTCGTCGGCAACATCTGAAATATACGAATGCACTATCCCGCCGGTATCAGTATTCCATTCTCCCATCCAGATAATATCAGGCAGGCTTTTGGTAATCTGTTCAAACTGATTATTTGCCTGAACTAAGAGTTGTTTGGTATGAATCTTTTCTGTCAGTTGATTTACGTAGACGTAGAGTAGTTCCGCAATTTTCCGGAATTTGGATTCACTCATAACAGTAACATCACGATAAGCGCGGATGAACCTTCCCCGGTCAACACCAATTTCATCGGCATATCTGGCAATGCTGTCTTCTTCAAAATCGTCTCCTTTAACCTGCCCAATTAACCAGTTTGCAACATGTTTATCCCCAACGTTTACACTCACTCCGCCGTCCCATAATCCGGCACTCAAGCATCTCCGAACAGTTGGCCCATCGGCATTGTAACGTCCTATAACAGAATCCGATCGAAAACAATTACGAGCCCCTTTTTCTGTTTGCCGGATCACATCCGAGCATAAGCTGGAAAAATTAGAGGCTTGCGTAATCGGAGTACCATCAGGATAAGTTATTAGCGACGCAATCTGGTGCACCTCTGCGAATAAGTCTTGTAGCTTTTGCAGTTCTGCGATTTCGAAAAACTCTCTGATATTAATTTGCTCCTTTGCCGTCGTCCCGCTATTTTCCGATTCCATGCAATTGCCAGGTTAACTATTTTTAATTTCTGCTGTTGCCATTAAAAGTAAATAAATAACTTGAAGAGGAGAGCACTCGTTGGTGGTTTTTTTTGAACTTCTTAAGTATAGTATATACTTTTACTGCAAATATCCAGAATTTAAATTAACCAAAAGGAGAGTTTTTAGCGAGCAGTAAATGAGTTTCAGGTCACTTCCCGGTTTCTATTGTGAGAGTCGATCCGTAGGAATTAATTTTGGTTCTCCGTTTGTATTCGGAAGCAGTAAGATTGATATTTAATTCTACTTACTGATTTAAAAAATAAGATAAACTATGGCATTTAAATAAATCTTTCGATATCTTTGGTTATAACAAACAAGAATAACTATACAACCATGACAATAATAGATAACCCTAAAATACTTATTGCAGAAGACGTTGAATCCAATTTTTTATACCTGAGTGCTGTTTTAAGCAAAATTAAGGCGAAAATTTATTGGGCTAAAAATGGAAAGGAAGCAATTGAAATCTTTAATAAGGAAGAAATTGATTTAGTATTGATGGACCTTCAAATGCCCGAGATGAATGGCTATGAAGCAACTAAAATCATGAAAGCAAAACGCCCCGACTTGCCAATTGTAGCGCAAACCGCCTTCGCCATGTCTGATGATCGGGAAAAGGCACTGGATGCCGGTTGCGACGATTATCTGGCAAAGCCCATCAAATCAAAAGACCTTTTAAACACGGTAGAAAAATACATGCACGTCTAAAAACGGTGCGTAAAAAATATCATGAAAACGTTCATTTCTTTTTAGAGGTGAACGTTTTTTTGTAATGCATTCGGCAACTTAAGACTGATGATTTATTACTTTTGCCAATTAATCACTTCATTCGATGGAAAATAAACAGTTTTTGCTTGATCAACGTTATTTGAAGATGGCCACTATTTGGGCTCAAAATTCGTATTGCGAGCGACGCCAGGTTGGTGCACTTTTGGTGAAAGACAAAATGATCATTTCCGATGGCTATAATGGAACGCCGTCTGGCTTCGAAAATATTTGTGAAGACGACAATAATAAGACAAAACCATACGTACTTCATGCCGAGGCCAATGCAATTACAAAGGTTGCAAAATCGAGTAACAGCAGCGAGGGAGGCACTATGTACGTTACGTCATCTCCTTGCCTCGAATGCGCCAAGCTGATTATTCAAGCCGGAATCAAACGTGTTGTGTTTACCGATAGTTACCGGTTGGAGGATGGCATCAACTTACTGAAGCGAGCTGATATTGAGGTCGTTCAGGTTGTAACTGATGAATAAATAAAAGTCAATGAATATAAAAAAGACAAATATTTACATGCCGGTTTTAATTGCTGTTTCAGTAATTATTGGTATTGTACTTGGCAATAGTTTGACCAAAATACAGGCACCGTCATCACAAAATTTCCTTCCTCAGCGAGCCAACAAGTTGAGCACCATTGTTGAATTAATAAATGAAGCATATGTCGACTCAGTCTCGACGAACGAGTTGGTTGAAAAGACAATTCCCGAACTGCTGAAAAATTTAGACCCGCATACGGCCTACATTCCTGCAAAAGACATGCAAGAAGTTCATGAAGAGATGCAAGGAAACTTTGGAGGAATCGGTGTACAGTTTTCGATCCACAACGATACCGTGCAAGTGGTTGATGTTGTTTCCGGTGGCCCCTCTTATCAATTGGGCATTTTAGCAGGCGACCGAATTGTGACAGTCAACGATTCAGTCATTGCAGGCGTTAACATCAATAATACAGATGTGTTGAATGTTCTTCGTGGCGAAAAAGGAACCAAAGTAGCTGTCGGCATCAAACGTCGGGGAATTCCCGAACTGATCGATTTTGAAATCACACGCGGCGACATTCCAATTTACAGCATTGACGTAAGTTATATGATTGACGATGTAACCGGTTTCGTAAAAGTAAACCGCTTTGCAGAGAAGACACATGAAGAGTTTGTTGAAGCTGTTGAAAAACTAACCACTTCCGGAGCACAAAAAATTATTGTTGATTTACGCGGAAACCCCGGAGGCTACCTGATGGCAGTGGTCAATATGGTCAACGAATTTTTGGACAAAGGAAAACTAATTGTTTATACCGAAGGAAATTCACAGCCTCGTAAAACCTACAACGCCACGAAATCGGGTGTTGCTTTAGACAAAGAAATCATTGTTTTAATTGATGAATATTCGGCTTCGGCCAGCGAAATCTTTGCGGGAGCTATTCAGGATAACGACCGTGGATTAGTTGTTGGCCGTCGTTCTTTCGGAAAAGGACTGGTGCAAGAGCAAATTCCTTTTCGCGATGGTTCAGCACTCCGGTTAACTGTTGCCCGTTACTACACCCCAAGTGGTCGGTGTATTCAAAAGCCCTATGTTGAAGGCGACCAGCTGGATTACTACCACGACATTGTGGACCGAGCCGAGCATGGTGAATTTCAAGTGGCTGATAGTATTCAATTCGCCGACTCCCTGAAGTATGAAACGATAGGTGGGCGTACTGTTTATGGTGGTGGTGGCGTGATGCCCGACTATTTCGTGGCTGCCGATACATCCGGCTATTCCGATTACTATTCGAAGATTACGCAAAAAGCATTGGTTTATCATTTTTCGTACCAGTATAGCGATAATAACCGGGAACTATTAAATGAACTTAAAACGGCGAAAGAGTTTAACAATTATCTGGATGATGCTAAAATTTTGGATCAGTTTTTAGTGTATGCCAGCGAAGAAGGCTTGGAAACTGATCGAAAGGGCTTGGCAAAAAGCGGAAAAATTATTGAAACTCAAATAAAAGCCTACATCGCCCGCAATATTATCGGGGAGGAAGGATTCTTCCCGATTATTAAAGATATCGATGAAACACTGCAACGGGCCATTCAGCTTTCTCAGTCAAAAAAACAACTTAGTCAGTTACTTGCTGTAACAAAATAAAACCTTAACCGTCATAAAGGTGTAACGACCCAAATAAGTATGACGGTTGAAGAATATAACCAAGCAGTAAATCTTTATGCAGATGGAGTTTTTCGATTTGTTCTGAAGAATATCAAAGACCAGGAAAAGGCACGAGATATTGTTCAGGACAGTTTCGAAAAGCTTTGGATGCATAAGCGAACGGTTGATTCAGCCAAAATAAAATCATATCTATTTTCTACGGCTTACCATCGAACAATTGATGTAATCCGAAAAGATCAGCGTCAAAAACGTTACGATGATCTGCAACTGCCGGATGAAGGGCACAATCAGCAATATTCCGATATTGGCGAAGTGCTGAATCAGGCCATTCGCTTGCTGCCGGAGGATCAGCGATCGGTCCTGATGTTGCGCGACTATGAAGGTTATTCCTACAAAGAGATTAGCGAATTAACCGCTCTGAATGAATCCCAGGTGAAGGTTTATATTTACCGCGCCCGGGTGTTTTTGAAGAATTATATTGGCAAATTAGATGTGCTTGTTTAAACTATGAATATTGACCGCACAAATTACGAGATCTACTTTTTAGATTATCTTGATGGTAACTTGCCGGATAATCAGGTTGATGCGTTTTTAGATTTTCTGAATGACAATCCTGATCTTCATGAAGAACTAAAAGCGGTTTCGTCCATTAAAAAGCTGGAGCCCGATTTAACGGTTTTACCAAGAAAAGAAGCTCTGAAAAAAAATGCGCTGACTGAATCTTCCGAATTTGATTATCGGGCAATTGCCCTGATGGAAAACGACTTGAGTATAGAAGATGAAAAAGCGTTTATTCATGAAATTACCAGCAATCCTAAAAAAGAGCTTTATTTTGACCAATTCCTGAAAACGAAACTTCAAGTTGAACCCAATATTGTTTTCACTGACAAGGAACGGCTTTACAAAAAATCAAACACAAAGGTTTTAATGCTTTGGGCAAGTCGCGTTGCAGCTGTTTTGCTCCTTTCCTTTTCTGTTTATGCTATTTGGAATTATTCAACTACAAATCAACAACCGGTTCAGTTGGCCAAAGAACAACAGCCGGATTTCGAAAAAGAAGAGGTCGCCACTCCGAATCAAGCACCGATTGTTTTGAATGAGTCTGAAAATCAGCAACCCAAAAAAGAACGCGAAGTCATCAAGCCGATTCCGGGCATTCAACCAACCATCACAACTCCTGTTGAAAAGCAATCAAATCAATTAATCTTCATCAGGGAAACCATTCCTGCAACTTTAAAGCCTAAAAGTATTCAGCTTAAACACAACAATCCGCAAGCAATTGCGCTGGTTGAAATGAAGAAGCATCAAGAGTCGAATGCACCTGATTATCTGAGTATAGACGAATACCTGGCTGAGAAAGTATTGAATAAAGACAAAAATGAATCATTGAGTTTGGGTAATATCATAACCGCAGGATTAGATGCCGTTTCAACTGTCAGTAATGAACGGGTAGACTACGAAAAAAATGGAAAAGGAAAACTATCCGAAATCAGTCTGAATACCCGGTTGTTCGCTTTTTCAATTCCGCTAAAAAAAGATTAATCCCATCTGTAACTTTTCCAAATAGCAGCCCGTCCTACTACCGGGAACAAAGCAAAACATGTTTCGCAAGGCTTTCAAAAAAAAAGGAAGTCATCCAGATCACTTGTAAAAACAGATAAACTTGAATATGATGAAAAGAGCAGTAACAACAACCCTGTTAATCTTCTTTTTTGCTGGGGCACTAGTTGCACAAGACACCACCAAAGTAGGAAAAGTAGTTGAAGTAAAAGAAGGACCCGGCAGAACTGAAGTGGGACTATTTAGAGATCGGATTTATATTGATGATAATGACGATAACGATACGACACACATTCGTTTTGGAAAGCGGAATATTGAGATTATAGAGCGAGATGGACAAACGAACATTAACATGCACCGTGACCGCTTTTTGGAAGATGAAGATAAGGATAAAGACAACTGGAAACATAACAATTTTGACGGCCACTGGGCTGGTTTTGAACTAGGCGTAAATGGCTTTTACGATACAAATTACCTCGGAGTCGATGAATTCATGGAGCTCGATCAGCCAAAATCGCTCGAAGTGAATATTAACTTCGTAGAATATAATATTGCCTTAAAAGAGAATCGGATTGGACTGGTAACAGGCATGGGCTGGTCGATGAACAACTATCGCTTTGATAATCCTATTACCATAGAAAAAGTGAGTGGAGTGATTGAGCCTCAGCCAATTGACCCTGACGGATTTGACAAGTCAAAACTGACGGTTTCGTATCTGACTATTCCGCTATTACTCGAATTTCAAGTTCCGGTCAACCGGCGAAGCAATTACCTGTTTATTCAGGGTGGCGTAATTGGTGGCTTAAATATTGGCTCGCACACCAAGTATAAAACCGACCACACCAAGAGCAAAGATCGTGGAAGTTTCAACATCAATCCATTTAAGTATTCACTTGCCGGGCGGATTGGGCTAAAAGATATCAGCTTGTTTGCCACATATAGCCTGTCGACCTTCTTCAAAGAAGATAAAGGACCGGAGCTTTTTCCCTTCTCTATCGGAATTGGCCTGGTTAACTTTTAATTACAATTTTCAGAAAATAGATAAGCCTGCTACGAGCAGGCTTCTTTTTTCAATTTTCATGCTTAACTTTGTTTGAGGAAATAAGTCATGAATCGAGCACGTAAAAAAATCCGCCCACACTGAAGGATCGTTTAAGCGAGTTCCACATGACCCCTACAAAAAGCAAACGATTATAATGAAACAATTTGCTCTGATATTATCATTAGTGGCTTGCGTATTTTTAGTCAGCGCACAATCAACAGATACATTGCAGGTTAAGCAATCCATGTCACGCCACCAGCCCAATATTATTCAACCACATGGTGTAGTAACGGATGGCTTTAATTACTGGGACGATGAATTCAAAGGTCATTGGTCGGGAATTTATCTGGGCTTAAATGGGTTTACCAATGAAGATTATTCGATGTATCCTGAAGAGGATGCCGGTTTTCTAGATGTCAACTTACTGCGATCTACCGTCTTGAATCTGAACCTGATCCAGTTTTCGAAAAGCTTGCAGCGAACCCGCAATACGATTGGACTGGTAACCGGATTGGGTCTGGAAATTCAAACTTACTTTCTCGATAAAAAAACAAGTATTGAAAAGGGAGGCTATCGCATTGAGCCAATCGAACAGTTTTATGATTCGAAGCAAAAATCGAAGCTGTCGTCAACCTACCTGAGTGTTCCATTATTGGTTGAATTTCAGGTTCCTTTAAAACAATATGGAAATCGAATTTATCTGGCTACCGGAGTGGTTCTTCAAAAGCGATTGAGTTCGCATACAAAAGTGAAGTACCGTGAAAACGGGAAAAAGGAAAAGCTGAAAACACCGGATGATTTTTATATCCACGATTTTCGTTTTTCGGGCATGGTCAAAATCGGCTACCGCTTTGTCAACTTATATGCAACGCTTGATCTTCAACCATTATTTGTCACCGACAAAGGGCCTGAATTATACCCATTTTCAATTGGGTTAGCCTTATTTTCCTTTTAAACCAGGCTGCTGATAAATTTCCTGTTTTATTCTTTTTGATTTTCCTATTTTAGTTGGCTTGTTAGAAATATTGAATCAATGATGTTTCGGATCATACAAATAGGAATAAACGTATGAAACGAACATGAGCTTTTTTAATCAAAAATTCACAAACAACGATGATTAAAAAAGTTTATGTGAGAGCGGAGCGGTTCCATCCGTTCTCAAATTTTAAAGTAAGTTTTAAAAAACTTGAAAATTTTAACCGGATGAAATTATTACTTCTTAGCAACTCAACAATGCCCGGAGAACCCTACCTGGGGTATCCCCAAAAGCAGATCCAGCAGTTTTTAGGCGATCGAAAAGTAAAAGCCTTATTCATTCCCTATGCGGCCGTTAGCTTTTCGTTTGACGAATATGAGCAAAAAGTAAATGAAAGCTTGCAGGAAATAGGCCACGAAGTCGTTGGTATTCATCACTTCAAAAATCCCGTAAAAGCAGTTGAAGAAGCTACAGCCATTGTGATTGGCGGGGGAAATACCTGGCAGTTGGTTCGTATGTTGCACGATCAGGATTTGATGGATCCGATTCGCGAGAAAGTGAAAGCCGGAACACCTTACATGGGTTGGAGTGCCGGATCGAATGTGGCTTGCCCATCGCTACGCACAACCAACGACATGCCCATTATTGATCCCAAGGGATTTAACACCATCAACCTGGTTTCATTTCAAATTAACCCACACTACCTCGATGCGAATCCTGAAGGACACGGTGGCGAAACCCGCGAACAGCGGATATCCGAGTTCTTGGAGATCAATCCCAATGTTTACGTAGTGGGTTTACGCGAAGGAACCATGCTGAAACTGGAAGACAATAAGCTGGAGTTGATTGGCAAACGGTCGACCCGTATTTTTATTCAGGGAGAAACACCATACGAGCTAAAGGCTGGCGACGATTTTTCCTTTCTGTTAAAAGAATAGTTAATCATCCTATTTATAGTGGCATTTAAAGACGTTGAGGCAAAAAGTTTATACTTTTGTAGCCTTAAAAATCAAATGCCATGGGTTTGTTTAGTAACAGCTATTTTGCACTTTTCCTGATCATTTTAATCGGTTTCATCATTGGCCGGATAAAAATAAAAGGGATATCACTCGATGTCTCTGCCGTAATTTTTGTCGCCTTGGTTTTCGGACACTTTGGAGTCATCATTCCCAAGGACTTTCAATATCTGGGGTTGGTATTATTTATCTTTACCATTGGAATTCAGGCGGGTCCCGGATTTTTTGGCTCGTTTAAAAAGAACGGTCGTGAATTGGCGGTGCTGGCCAGTTTACTAATTTTCACTTCCAGCCTGATTACCTTTGGTGTTTTCCACTTTATGGGAATTGATAAAAGCCTGTGCATTGGCTTGCTAACCGGGGCTTTAACCAGTACTCCCGGATTAGCAGCTGCTATCGATACAACCGGTTCTCCACTGGCGTCTATTGGTTATGGTATTGGCTACCCGTTTGGGGTTATTGGCGTCATTTTATTTGTCAGCTTATTACCTCGTTTTCTTCGGGTGAATATCAAGGATGCAGAAGCTCAATACAAAAAGGAAATGTCAGCCGGTTACCCCGAAATCATGCGCAAAAATTTTGTGGTTGAAAATGAAAATGTCGTTGGTAAAACCATTGGCGGACTGCGTATTCGGTTTATGACTAAAGCGGTTGTTTCGCGTGTCATGCACGGAGATACAGCGATTACCCCTTCACGGGATACGATGCTGCAAAAAGGAGACGTCATTAAAGCTGTTGGAACCGAAGAAGCCTTGAGCCGTGTTCAGTTGTTGATTGGCCCGGAAACAACGACCGAAATTCCACTGAGCACCCACTATGATGTACGCTCATTTTTGGTGACCAACAAAGAGATTGTGAATAAAACCCTGGGGCAACTCAATATTCTGAATACCTACAATGCAACGATCACCCGGATTCGTCGTTCGGGAATTAATATTTCCCCAAGCCCATCTTCAAAATTACAATTTGGCGATAAGCTCATTGTTGCTTGCCATAAAGAAAGCATGGAGCAGGTCGCCCGTATTTTTGGCGATGACGACCGTCGTTTGTCAGACACCGATTTCTTCCCAATTGCAACCGGAATTATTTTGGGAATCCTGGTTGGTAAGTTAAGCGTCAACTTTGGCTCATTCTCCTTTAGCTTAGGACTAACAGGCGGTATTTTACTGACAGCCCTTATTTTAGGACGTACCGGTAAAACCGGCCCTATTATGTGGACAATGACCGGTGCTGCCAATCAACTACTTCGGCAATTTGGTTTGTTGTTTTTTCTGGCCGCAGTGGGTACCGGAGCCGGATCGAGCCTGGTAGAAACCTTCCAGCAATATGGCGTTGAGCTATTTGTATATGGAATCATCATCACCCTGGTACCCATGATTATAACAACCATTATTGCACGCTATGCACTAAAAATGAATATCCTAACCCTGCTTGGAACCTTAACCGGTAGTATGACCAGTACGCCCGGCCTGGCAGCCATCGACGGAATGACCGATACCGATGCTCCGTCAGTAGCTTATGCAACGGTTTACCCAATTGCGATGGTGTTGTTAATTGTGTTTGTGCAGATTTTAAGTTTGATTTAGTAGATTCGAATCATGAGCTTTCAAGATATTCAGGTTATCGCTTTTGATGCCGACGATACCCTTTGGGAAAATGAAAATTTCTTTCGCGAAGCCGAACAGCAATTTTGTGAGTTGCTGAAAGCGTATCAAGCCCGCGAGCAGATCATGGAACAGCTTTTCAAGGTTGAGGTTCAGAACATGGAGATTTATGGCTACGGAATTAAAGCCTTCATCTTGTCGTTGGTTGAAACATCCTTGTTAATTTCGGATAAAAAAGTACGCCCGGAAGAGGTGGAGGCCATAGTCGACATTGGCAAAACCATGCTCAACAAAGACGTTGTTTTATTGGATGGTATTCGCGATGTGCTGGAAGAGCTTGCGCCAAACTATCGGTTGGTATTGGCTACCAAAGGCGATTTACTCGATCAGGAGCGGAAGTTGAAAAAGTCGGGCTTACTCAACTATTTTCATCATATTGAGGTGATGAGCCATAAAAAAGAGGCCAATTACCAGGCTCTTCTAAATCACCTGGATATTGAAGCCCGCCACTTTATGATGATCGGCAACTCCTTAAAATCGGATGTGCTCCCGGTGATTAACCTGGGAGGAACAGCCGTTCATGTGCCTTATTATACCACTTGGGTTCTCGAACAAATGAACCCGGAAGACATCAAAAGTGATCGATTTTTTGAACTAAAGAAAATACGTGATGTTTTGACATTGTTCACTAAAGCATAAATGGCCTGAAAATGGAATACCAAGGGAACATACTAAAAATGAGAACCGAGTTGGATGATCCAATTCAATATCAATTGCCAATTGGTGATGAGCTGGTGAATATGAATGCACTCATTGGCCAACACATTCAGTTTAGTTTTGACGGACAAATCAATTGTATTTCATGCGGAAAGAAAACCAAGACCTCGTTTAGTCAGGGTTTTTGCTACAATTGCTATCAAACAGTACCCGAGGCAGGAGCGGATGTCATGCGTCCGGAATTGTCGCGAGCACAATACGGTGTAGCTCGCGATATCAAGTGGGCCGAAGAGCACGACCTGATTGACCACTATGTGTATTTAGCTGTTTCGAGCGAATTGAAAGTCGGCGTTACCCGTCATCATCAAGTACCAACGCGCTGGATCGACCAGGGAGCAAGCCGGGCCATTCGCTTGGCCAAAACACCAAACCGGCACATTGCAGGCATCATCGAAGTGTTACTAAAAAAACACTTTACCGATAAAACCAACTGGCGGGCCATGTTGCAAAATCAGCTTAATGAATCGATTAAACTGGAAGAAGAAAAACAAAAAGCATTGAAGCTGATACCTGCCGAACTGCAGCAATACTTCTCCGACGAAAACGAAATACTTGAGCTTCACTACCCGGTAACGGCTTATCCTGAAAAGGTAAAAAGTGTAACTTTCGATAAACAAGCAGAGATTGTTGGTAAACTGATGGGAATTAAAGGACAATATCTTATTTTTGACAAAAATCAGGTGCTGAATATCCGAAAGCACAACGGATACTTTTTAAAGCTTTCTGTTAATTCATAATTGACGGTTCGTTACAGTTGTCAAATTAATAGCTTAAGCGCGAAAAGAATAAAGGATTGCTAATAGCCTGTTTTTGAACATGTGTGTAAAACATTTATTTAACCGTTGAAATGAATCAATTGACATCCCCGATTGACCATTTTTTCTTTATTTTAGGGTTTCTAAAAAAACCTGATTGGCAAACAATAAAACTATGGAAATTCAAGATTGGAAAACGATTGGCTTTGGATACCGCAAAACTAACCTGAATGTTCGTTGCTATTATAAAAATGGCGAGTGGGGCGAACTGCAACTGAGCGATTCCGAATACCTTAATATACACATGGCTGCTACGTCGTTGCATTATGGCCAGGAAGCCTTTGAAGGATTGAAAGCCTTTAAAGGGAAAGATGGTAAAGTCCGTGTATTTCGGATGGATGAAAATGCCAAGCGCATGCAACACTCGAGCGACGGCATTCTGATGCCTCATGTTCCTATCGAAACCTTTAAGGAAGCCGTTAAACTGGCGGTAAAAAAGAATATCGAATTTGTTCCTCCATACGGAAGCGGTGCCTCCTTGTATATTCGCCCGCTGCTGATTGGTGTTGGCCCCGAAATTGGTGTGCGCCCTTCGCAGGAGTACTTATTTATTGTTTTTGTAATGCCCGTGGGACCCTATTTCCCCGAAGGATTCAAACCAACCGACTTGCTGATTATGCGGCAGTTTGATCGTGCGGCACCACTGGGAACAGGAAAATACAAAGTGGGTGGAAACTATGCGGCAAGCTTAACAGCCGGCAAAAAGGCTAAAGCCGAAGGCTATTCTGCCGTACTTTACCTGGATGCCCGCGAAAAGAAATACCTCGACGAATGTGGACCGGCTAACTTTTTCGGAATCAAGAATAATACCTATATCACGCCGAAGTCAGAATCAATTTTGCCTTCAATTACCAACAAAAGCATTATACAAATTGCCGAAGATATGGGCTTGAAAGTTGAGCGCCGGCAGGTGCCTGTTGAAGAGTTGGAAACCTTTGAAGAAGTTGGAGCCTGCGGTACGGCTGCGGTCATTTCTCCAATCAAGCGAGTTTACGATGCCGACGAGGATAAAGAATACCTCTACGGAAATGAGCCCGGTACCTGGAGTACCAAACTATACGAAAAGCTTCGGGCCATACAAGATGGCGATGCCCCTGATCCATACGGATGGGTGACCGTTATTGAATAAATTACCTCAACCAAAAATATTGAAAGCCTTGTTTACCTAGTAAATGAGGCTTTTTTATTGGTGCAGAAACCAGCGCTCGGCCCAACTTCAACTTACTTTTTTACCTTGGGTGAAGTGGACGACGTCAAAACCACCCACCATGGTTCGGTCATTCTGAACTCGTTTCAGGAACGGCAGATGCTACCTTTACCCTAAAAAGGATCCGGCACGATGTTTTTCTGACCACTCCCGGTCTATTTTAGCCCAAGAAATATAAACCTGTTGAAGAGGAATACAAATCGCCTAAAGGTTAGTATAAATACAACAAAAAACTTTACTCGTGCCTGATTGTTCATGAAAAACAGACACCAATTAGCTACTTTTCTGACTCCACTTCTGGGTATCATTATTCTTACTTCGAGATGTGGCAATTTCCTGTAAGAGACTGCTATGTCAGGGGTTTACTCAACTATTTTCATGGTTATTTTTCCGGGAGTAAACAATTTATTTTTTTGTTACCTACGAAGGAATTAACTTTAAAAGATAATTGGATGAAACTCCACAACTGACTAGTTATTAAAGGGTGGCAATAATTATTAAATGACAGTGAATTATGCATAAGATACTTGTAATATTGTTCCTGCTGTGTTCCACTTTGGTGAATGCACAAACTGCTACCGATGCCGTTGATTATAGTTTTAAGCGTGGGTTTTATACAAATAGCTTTCAACTTGAATTATCGAGCGAGACACCGGGAGCCACAATTCGTTATACACTGGATGGGAGTAAACCTTCCGGCACAAACGGGCAAATTTATTCCGGACCGATAACCATCATTAAAACAACAATGGTTCGGACTTTTGCTTATGCATCGAATTATGAGGATTCAAAAATTAAAACCCATACGTTCATCTTCCCGGAGCAGGTGAAGCATCAAAAAAACACCATGCTGGAAGACTATGGTTTTGACTATTCACCAGAAGAAACCGGGAAAGTGTTCTGGACGGAGGAGATGGATCCGGAAATTGTTGATTCTCCTGAATACGGGAATCAAATTATCGAAGGGTTGAAAGACATTCCTACCTTGTCGATTGTGATGAAAAAAGAAGATTTGTGGGGTCAAACCGGCATTCATTGGGGATCTAATTTGACTAACAGAAGCGATTATTTTGAACGGGAATGTTCGATTGAAATGATTTATCCGGAAGGATACAAGGGAGACAAATATAAAAACTGGCAGGAGAACTGCGGAATTAAAATACAGGGCGGCGGCGGTCGGTGGAACCAAGGCACTTACGACCACAAGCAATCGTTTACCCTGAATTTTAAAAAAACCTATGGTGCCGGAAAATTAAAGAACGAAATATTTGCAGATGCACCACATGGAAGTGAAACAGCCTGTGGCAAATACGATAAAATCATCCTGCGGTCGGGTCACAACAAGGGGTGGGGCTCCACCTGGGATCGTGAGAAAACGGTATACACCCGCGACCAATTAGGACGGGATTTACAAATATTGATGTCTGGTTTCGGGTCACACGGCACCTTTGTCCACCTTTATCTTAACGGCAAATACTGGGGTTTGTATAATCCGTGTGAACGACCGGATGACAACTTTTTAGCCAATAATCTGGGCGGCGAAAACGAGGACTATTTTTTTGCAAAAGGGAAAGAGCCTAACGCAAGCGATGACCGGTCTGGTGAGCCGGGGCAAAGTAAATCACGTTTTTTTGAAGCGACTTCGAAAGATTATAGTCAAATGCCCTACGCTGAAATGAAAAACTGGGTCATGATCGATCAGAGCATCGCCTGTTTCCTAGTGTATGGCTATGCCAATCCCGGCGATGGTCCCCAGTATTATTATGGGAACAGTAATAATCCGGCCGGGCCGGTGGTCTGGATCCCCTGGGATGTAGAGGATGCTTTTGGCGGAGGAAGCAGAAGGACCGGAGCGCCGAGCGTGTCGAATATGATCAAATCTCTGAATACCGGCGATAATGGGTTTCAGGCATTCTGGACGAGTGTCGATTTCAGGATGCGTTTTAATGATTTAGTCTATCAATATTTTTTTAACGACGGCGTATTGACAGACGATCGTGTCATTGCCCATTGGGATGATCTTACCAATTATATCTATAAAGCTGTTGTCTGCGAATCGGCCCGGTGGGGTGATGAGCGGAGCACAGACCCGATGGACCGGGATCATGAATGGGACGCAGCCCGGCTGGCTGTTAGAAATGATTTAAGAGGACGAGGAGAAGATTTTGTTGCAAAGCTGCAGGAGAGTGGCTATTATTCTTATTTACAACCACCAAAATATTTTGTAAAAGGTGTTGAAGTACGTTCAGATAGTTTGAATGTCGGGAAAAACACAAGACTGAGCATTCAACTTGACGGGACTGAGGGAGTTATTTATTACACGATTGATGGTTCCGATCCACGAACATGGGACTTGACGGCTTCCGTTTCAGCCAGTGCGATATCCAACCAGAATATGACCATAGATAAGAATACAACCGTTAAGGCCAGAACAAAAAATGGCAGTGAATGGAGTCCTTTACATGAGATCCATATTGTCCCGACCAACGACAACATCAGTGTTGAAATTTCTCTCGGTGATACAACTGACAACATTGCTTTAAATGATGCCGGAAAGTTACGCGTATATCCTAACCCGGTAACGGATCGGCTGTTTTTGTCTAGCGAGAGCGAATTTCAAGTCTTTTCATCTACGGGAGTTCTATTGTTGGAAGGAAAGGGAGATGAAATTCAGATGTCAAATTTTCAAGATGGCTTGTACCTGATCAAAATAAATACCGAGGTCTATAAAATATTAAAAATGAATTAAAGATAAATAAACAACTCATTCGCTTAGGATTGTGGAAACATAAGATGAGCCTTGATGCAGAGAATTTACATTATTTCCATAAATCTAAACCGTGTATCTGTTCGAAAAGAAATTAACCATTTAGAGCATAATCAAAAATCATCTACAGAAATAAAGACATTAAATTTCAAATTACAACCGGATTTTTTAAGTGTATTTGGCAAACCACTACCCCTTCTCTTAGCGCACGCGGCGACAAGTGGCTCGCCGCGAGTCGTTTGTAATAACAACAAACGAGCCTATTGCGCTGAGAAGCATTTCTTAATAGTGTACAATCAAAAAATATCTGCTGACAACTATTTCATTACCGATCGCCGAGAGACTATACCCGAGAGAAAGGATTTGTGCCAATTCAAAGCAACATGGTAAATCAGCTACACACTCAGGACCGTGAATATTAAACGGTTGTGTTCATAAAACCGGGGTAACCGTTATTTTGAGTGAAATTAAATTATCGGTAATCGCATAATGCATAGTTCAAATTCACGAACCAGAGGGCTGTTCACACAATTAAACGGCGTTATTTTTCGCTTTGAAAGCTGATTATGAACCTTTACAAATTGCCCCTGTTTTTATAACATAACGCCGTGCAATCGCATGCACAAACCATAGGAAACAGGCATCAAAATGAACTTCAAAAAAAGAAATAGCCGCAAAACAAGTTGGGACAAATCCGATGAGGACTCCAAAACTGAGTTCATAGATAGTAAGAGTCAACGGAGGGAAAAACGTGGAGTTACAAAAAGCGCAGAAGTAAAAGGAGCAGAAAATCGTTTAAAAAAATTCAGACAGTCCACCATTTTGGCAGTTGCCGTTACAGGTTTTATACTTCTTCTGTTTTCGGGAGGTGATCTGGCATCCATGGAAGAACAAGCGCTTACCAACCAACCCGACACTACTGAAATTTTATCAACTGAGGTGGTAAAAAACTCCAGCACCGAAACCGAAAAAGCAGCAGACGAAGCCATTTGGGCAATTCAGAATATGTGGAACAGCTTTATCGTAAACCTTCCAAAAATACTGATTGCCATCATCTGTCTGATACTGGCATGGTTGCTCATTCGGCTTATAAAAACGATTTTGCGCCGATCATTCAGACGTTTAAAAAATATTGAGGGAATTACTACTCTTGTTTCCATTGCTATTTGGGTATTGGCCATTGGTGTGGTTTTTAGTATTGTGGCAGGAGATATTCGCGCACTTATCGGTTCATTCGGTCTTATTGGCCTGGCTTTATCCTGGGCATTGCAAACTCCAATTGAAAGTTTTACGGGTTGGTTGCTCAACACCTTTCGCAGATATTACAAAGTGGGTGATCGAATTCGGGTGGGCGATGTTTTTGGCGATGTGTATCGGATTGATTTCCTTTCGACCACGGTATGGGAAATTGGCTCACCTTATCAACCGGGCTTTGTAAGCGCGGAACAGTCAACCGGGCGACTTGTAACCTTCCCAAATAATGAAATTCTGACCGGAACTGTTATTAATCTCACCGGCGATTTTCCTTTTGTATGGGACGAACTGGATGTGGTTATAGCCAACGAATCGGATATTCCGTTTGCCATAGAAGTGCTCGATAAAACAGCTAACGACGTAATCGGGAAATATATGCGCGAACCGGCCAAACGTTATTCTAATATTTTGCATAAAGCGGGCCTAAATGAAGAGGTGTCCGAAAAGCCGGAAATATTTGTTGCGGCAAGTGACTCATGGACCAACATAATTGTCCGCTATTTGGTTGGCGCACGCGAACGAAGAAAATGGAAAACTGATCTTCTGCTAAAAATTTCGGCTGAAATCAACAAAGCGGAATACAAAAACAAAATTATCCCTGTTTATCCCCGGCAGCAAATCCAACTTATTGATGCCAATGGTATTCCAGTGGATCAAGGGAAAACGTGAGCCGGAATACTCTTTTCTTAACGGCAAATGAGAAACGCTTTGTTGGATAATTTGCACGACATAACCGTGCTCATAAAAATTTAGCTCGCATGTAATAATCTTTGATTTATGCCACCAACTAAATAAAAACAACATTGAGTAGCGATTTTTATAACACATTTATTTTGCCGTTTGCCGGAATAATCATCAAGTTATGTCGGGCGTATACGAATTCGCAAGAAGATTTCGAAGATTATTATCAAGAAGTTTGCTTACAAATTTGGAGGAGTAAAGATAACTTTCGCGAGCAATCGGAATGGAGTACCTGGGTTTACCGAATTTCGCTAAACGTTTGCTTGACCTTACTGAAGAAAAAGAAAAATAACAGGCAGCATTTTGTATCGGACTCTTTACCGACTGAAGAAACTGAAGATAACTATGCATTTTCAGACGAATCTCTCGATCTGCTATATACGGCTATTCGGAAACTATCAGAAATTGACAGAGCTATTATTATGCTTTATCTGGAAGAAAAATCCTATCAGGAAATTGCCGATATTATAGGAACAAACCCCAATAATATTGGTGTCCGTGTTCAACGAATTAAAACCAGACTAAAAAAAATATTAGATGGAAAAATCAATTGAAAACATCTGGAAAGAAGGCTTTCTAAAAAGTGATGCCTTAGTTGCGCCAAAGATAAACGATCTGTACAACAAAAAGTCAATTCATATCATTGATAAATTCAAACGAATGTTTCGCATTAATTTAATTGCAATTGTTGTATTCTCTTTTGTCTTTTTAATTGTATCCTATTTTGTGGGAATACCCTTAACGGGCGCTATCTTTTTTGTAACACTTACCGTACTTGTTATTATTAATAAAAGCTTGCTGAATGGGTTAGAGCGTATCGATAAAGGTGAAAACAGCTATCAATACCTCAAAGAATTTGATCAGTGGATTAAAAAGCAGGTAGCAGTCAACAAACGAATATCAAGGGTTTTATACCCGGTTATATTTATGTCGCTTATTTTAGGCTTTTGGTTTAAAGATGCTGAGGGTATCGCACTAGGCGAACGACTTTTGAGTGAGGTTCTAAACCGGTTTCCTGACATGTACCTGATCTTCGGAATCCCATTAGTAGGAATCATTGTTCTAAGTGTAATTCTGGGTTTATTGACATTTTTTGGCGGTCGCATTTACCAATGGGATTTAAACATTGTTTATGGGAGGGTATTTAAAAAACTGGAAGAGTTAATGACTGATCTGGAAAGCTTAAACACATAAAAGAGTGCGATTTTGAGGCCTTTAAAAAAAAAGATAAGTCTAACATGTAATAATTATTGCTTTGAGCCACTAACCAGGAAAACATTAGAAATTATGACATTACAAGAAGCCTATAACTTTTTTGAACGTTTAAAAACCAAAACAACGAATAAAGCTGAACGAAAGGTTTATGAGAAATTTGCTCATGTGCTAAGCAAATTGAAAAGCAGAGAATTCTCTAAAGATGAAATTCAATCCATAGAAACGGAACTTGATCGTTTGAATTTAGACTCAACCTCAGGAAATAGCAAAAAATACCTTCAGAAAGCACTCCGTAAATTTGAAAAATATTTAAAGGATACCTTCTCTTTAATTTCTAAAGGGTATTACACCAACCTGGGGATAGGCTTAGGATCGTCTTTCGGAATTCTTTTGGGAATTGTGTTTTTATCGGATTTTGAGCGGTCATTAGGCATTGCTTATGGTGTTTCTTTCGGAATGCTAATTGGCTTAATTATTGGTCGTAGCATGGATGCTAAGGCCACAGCAGAAGACAACGTATTATAATTAACCGTCCCGAAAAAATTCAATAGAAATAAAAGCGCTTAACACAATTAAGTACTCGATTAACGGACAAAGAAAGTTCTACAGTGCCTCTCCCCTCCGTCGGTCTCCAATGAATTACCAAGAGCGCTATCCCTGAAAAACGATCAGGCATGCGTCGTTTTACCTATTGACAAAAATCTGTACTTTAAACATTTTCCGATAGCTCTCGGGAAAGTGTGGCTATGTTTAGATCAATTATATTCATAACTAATTTGCCAGTCAACTATTTGCGAAGTCTTGTTTTTTAAGTATGTTCGTATGTTATTGAAAAAAAACAGGCTTAAAGGCAAAGCTGTTTATTCGTACTGCAAGAGCGCTGGGAGGTAACAATACCTTGTAGATAGATTGAAGTCAGATATTACCAACAACAACATTTTACTTCAGCTTCAGCTGAAAGCATAGCGTCATCAGTGCAAACGTAAAAGGACGAATGGTATTTTAAATCAGCACAAAGTGTACCTTTTTTGAAAGGTTCGTTTGGCCTTGTCATTAGAATGATTACCTATTTCAAATAATATTTTGTTAATTCTTAACGTTTTTTCTGCAGTAAAAAGATTTGTATCTCGAACATGCAAAATAAAAAACACAATAAGGATCGAATTCCTGGTGAGAATGACTTTCGAACGAACGATAGCCTTTATCGTGAGATATTTGAAAACTGTTCCGCTGCCATAGTGGTGTTTGAAGCCGATGCTGAAATTACAATGGTAAACGAGGCCTTTTGTAAATTAAGTGGTTATACAAAAGATGAACTGACAGGCACTAAATGGACCGATAAAATGCCTCCTGAGGAAATCGAACGATTAAAGGAATACAACCGAAAAAGAAAGCTTGGTAGCCCCGATGTTCCGATTGAATATGAAGCCGTCTTTTTTACCCGGGAAAAAAAACTTCGTTCAGCTCTTTTTTCTGCGTCACTAATTAAATCAAGTATGAGAACAGTTTTAACTGTGATTGATATTAGTGAAAAGAAGCAAGCGCTAGAGAAACTACAAATAAGCGAAGAGCGCTTTCGGTCCATGGTAGAGTATGCCGCCGACATTGTTTTTTCGATCTCCAAAGATGCTGTTTTCACCTATATTTCCCCAAATTGGAAAGAAATCATGGGACACGATGTTGATGAGATTATCGGTACTTCCTTCATTCCACTCATCCATCCGAATGATATTGGAAGCTTAAAAACGAAGATGGCTGAGCATTTCTCAACCGGAAAAAAATTTAGCGGAGTTGAATATCGGGTAAAACATAAAAATGGGAGTTGGAGGTGGCATTCAGCCAGCACATCCCCACTTGTCACGTCCGATGGTGAAATAAGCTCTTTAATTGGTATCGCCCGTGATATTACTGACAGAAAGAATATGGAAGAGAGTTTAGCCGAAAACGAACTCTTTTTCAGAGAATCACAACAAGCAGCAAATATTGGTTCGTTCAAGTATAATATAGAAGAGAAATACCTGGAATTATCAGAAGTACTGGAAGATATTTATGGATTTGAGCGAAGTATTGATAAAAAAATTAATCATGAATGGGAGACCGTTTTGCATCCCGATGACCGGGAGTATATCCTAAATTACCTCCGCGATGTGATTATAGATAAACAAAAACAATTTAACACGGAATATCGAATCATTCGAAGATCGGATAGTGAAACCCGCTGGGTTCACGGCATCGGCAAGCTTGTTTTCGATGAAAACCGGAAACCAAAATCATTAATAGGTACAGTCCAGGATATCACCTATCGGAAACGATCAGAACAAGCCATTCGTGATCATCAGATTCAACTGAATATTGCTTTAAAAATTGCTCGTTTAGGTCCCTGGGAACTGAACATGGAAGAGAACTTATTTCATTTTAACGATACATTTTATTCCATTTTCAAAACCAGCAGTCAGGAGGTCGGTGGTAATACCATGACACCAGAAGAATATGCCAATAGATTTATTTATCCGGATGATCGTTACCTAGTTGCTCAGGAGATCGAGAAAGCAGTGAATACCACAGATACTGAACATACATGCCAAATAGAACACCGTATGCTGTACGCAAATGGCGAAATGGGCTATGTTGCTGTTCGATTTGCAGTTATTAAAAATGACAAAGGAAAAACAATAAAGACTTTTGGCCTCAACCAAGACATTACCTCAATTAGAAAAGCTGAAAATAAGCTGAAAGAAAGTGAAGCTCAGCTTCGCGAATTAAATTCGATGAAAGATAAGTTTTTCTCCATCATTGCCCATGATTTAAAAAGCCCTCTTTCTGCAATTGCTGGTTTAAGCGAACTACTTGCGGAAAATGTAAACGCAAAGGATCTTGATGAAGTTGAAACATTATCAACCTTTATTTTACAATCCTCAAAGAAAGCAATTGAGCTACTTACCAATCTGATGGAGTGGTCGCGATCAGAAACAGGCAGAATGGAATTCACTCCTAAAAAGCTGTCACTACGCGAAACGATAAATAAAACAGTTGAAATTTTCACTCTTAACGCTCAAAGCAAAAGGATTACTATAAATAGTGATATTCCTGAAAGTCTATATGTCTTTGCTGATTTGGCGATGCTTAGTACCATTTTACGCAATCTGATTTCAAATGCGCTAAAGTTTACTTTTGCAAATGGAAAAATTGATATTTCTACTACGGAAAATGAGAATGAAGTAATTGTTGAAGTAGCTGATAATGGCAAAGGGATGTCTGAAGAGATACTAAAGAAATTATTTCGGATTGATGAAAATATATCTTCAATGGGGACCGAGAATGAAAAGGGAACCGGTTTAGGGTTGATTCTTTGTAAAGAATTTGTTGAAAAACATGGTGGTCGTATTTGGGTGAAAAGTGAAGAAGGTAAAGGCTCTAGTTTCTATTTCTCTATTTCAAAATAGCATAATTACTACGGTGAATGTGAGAAGTCTTGAATTAACATCTAATGGATATTAAAGTAAAAGACACTGCTCGTAATCAAACAGACGATTAATAGACTATGAAATCCGTCCGCGTACCGCTACACCTCCAAGCCGATTCTATAGGGTGCGCATAAAAGAATAAGGCTATAGGAAAACACCAGACTTTTTCAGAGTGTAACATCGCCTGCAAGCTCCACTATAATAACCTTTTATAGGGTATTCCCCAATCATCTTAAAATGAAGTTTTGAATTGCCTCGCTTAGTATGCTGAGTAGGCGACAGTTCTCAATTGAGAAACAACCTTTTTGTTAATATTCAATTAACATTACAATCAAAATGACAAAATAAAACCCTTAAGCAAATCAAATAGAAACACACAGAATGATAAAAGATAATCGTTCCCAGCTTATTTACAACACATTAGTGGTGTTTATCTAAATAAAGCTCCACAATAAAGCATTGTTTTTTATGTATTTTGACCATGTTTTATGTAGCTTTATTACATCATATTACAAGCAAAAACATCAATTTAATGTTTTATTAACAGATAAAATAACAAAATGGTAGTATTCTTTCCATTTCTTTGAACAAACGTTTTAAGACAAAACGATCTTTAATGATTAAAATCGAAGAGTATGGGAAATTCAAAATCACAAAAAGCGGCAAAGATTAACTTATTCAGTTTAAAGACCGTTCAGATGAGAACATTCCACATCACTTGGTTCTCATTCTTTTTATGCTTTTTCGGCTGGTTCGGAGTTGCCCCTTTAATGGCTGTTATCCGAGAAGAACTGCTTCTTTCGAAGTCGCAAATCGGAAACATCATCATTTCATCGGTAATGATTACCATTTTTGCCCGCCTGTTTATTGGTTGGCTTGCCGATAAAATCGGACCACGAATTACGTACACCTGGCTGCTCATTCTCGGATCAATTCCTGTCATGCTGGTGGGACTGAGCAATGACTACACCTCACTGTTGATTTTCCGACTGATGATTGGCGTCATAGGCGCCTCGTTTGTGATTACCCAATTCCATACTTCCCTCATGTTTGCTCCCAACGTGGTTGGAACAGCCAATGCTACAACTGCCGGCTGGGGAAACCTGGGTGGCGGTGTAACCCAAATGGTGATGCCCATAATTTTTGCAGCCTTATTAGGATTCGGATTTATAGAAAGTCAGGCATGGAGACTGGCCATGATTGCCCCCGGGATATTTATGATCATCATGGGAATTGTCTACTATAAATACACGACCGATACTCCGGAAGGCAATATAAAAGATCTTCGAAAAAAAGACCCTAATTTCGAGTTTAAGAAAAAAGCCGACAAAGGTGCCTTTTTGAATGCGCTAAAAGATTACCGCGTATGGGGCTTGTTTATAATTTATGGAGCTTGCTTTGGAATTGAACTAACCATCAATAATATCGCGTCACTCTATTATGTCGACTATTTTAGTTTGGATGTAAAAACAGCAGGATTAATAGCCGGCTTGTTTGGACTGATGAACATATTTGCTCGTTCAGTTGGGGGAATATTAGGCGACAAATCAGGAATCAAGTTTGGACTAAGAGGACGGGTCTACTTTCTATTTTTTACGCTGCTAATCGAAGGATTCGCAATCATGCTGTTCAGCAAAATGACCGTCCTGCCGCTTGCGATTGGATCAATGATTCTGTTTAGCCTCTTTGTTCAAATGTCAGAGGGGGCAACATTTTCTGTCGTGCCATTCATCAATAAAAAGGCTGTAGGTACCATTTCCGGAATTGTTGGAGCCGGCGGAAATGCCGGGGCTGTTGCTGCAGGATTCCTATTCAAAATGGAAGGGATATCCTATCCCCAGGCGCTTTTCATTATCGGGATGATTGTCGTTGGTATTTCGCTCATCGCCTTTTTCATTCGTTTTTCTGAGGAAGCGGAACTGGAAGCCCAGACAGAAATGCAAGAACTGATGGATTTCAAAGAAAAACTAAAAGTTAATCCTGCCTATGCATACAGCAACACTCAAAATACAATCAAAAAATATGAATGCCGATGAAGGTAGGAGAATACAAATCAACATGCTCATATTGCGGTGTAGGCTGTGGAGTACTCGTAAACCGGCTGCCCGACGGAAAGGTTAAGGTGAAAGGTGATCTTGATCATCCGGTCAACCGGGGTAAATTGTGCTCCAAAGGGTTGAACCTGCATTATGTGGTAAACAACCAATCCGACCGCTTGCTGTACCCTCAAATGCGGTTAGGAAAAGGGCATCCACTGCGCAAAGTAGAATGGCCTGAAGCTGTTGATCGTGTTGCTACCGTTTTCAAATCGTTAATCAAAAAATTCGGCCCGGATTCAGTTGGATTCTACGTTTCGGGCCAATGCCTGACCGAAGAATATTACGTGGCCACCAAATTGGCCAAAGGTTTTTGGGGCACCAATAATATTGATACCAACTCCCGCCTTTGCATGAGCTCGGCCGTGGTAGGCTATAAAATGCAATTGGGCGAAGACGCGGTACCTGCCTCTTATGAAGATATTGACCTTGCAGACTGTTTTTACATTACCGGAGCTAACCCGGCCTGGTGTCACCCCATTTTATTTCGCCGGATAGAAGCTCGAAAGGCCGCTAGCCCGGATGTTAAAATCATTGTAGCTGACCCTCGCCGGACCCAAAGTTGCGAATCAGCTGACCTTCATCTGCAACTTAAACCGGGCACCGATGTGTACCTCAACAATGCCATTGGGCGTTGCCTGATTGAAGATGGGTTGTTGGATTGGGATTTCGTGCGCAAGTATGTAAATGGCTTTGACGAATACCAACAGCAGGTAATGAAACACACCGTGGAGGAATCAGCACAAATTTGTGGTGTTCCTGTAAAAGACATCCGTTTAGCAGCCAAATATATCGGAGAATCCAAAGGCTACATTTCGATGTGGGCCATGGGTTTAAATCAAAGTGTGATTGGGGTCAATAAAAATTTATCATTGATCAACTTGTCGTTGATTACAGGCCAAATTGGCAAACCTGGTTCCGGACCATTTTCACTAACCGGGCAACCCAATGCCATGGGAGGACGCGAAGTAGGCGGTATGTGCAACTTACTGCCGGCACATCGTAATCTGGATAATGAAGCTCACCGAAAAGAAGTAGCAGATTTTTGGGGGGTGGATAAAGTTCCTGCAAAAGTTGGTTACAGCGCTACCGAAATGATCGATGCTTTGGAAAGTGGAAAACTAAAGGCAATCTGGATCATTTGTACCAACCCCATGGTTAGCCTGCCCAATGCCAATAAAGTTGAAAAGGCATTGCAAAACGCTAAGTTTGTGGTGGTTCAGGACATTTCCGACAAATCGGACACCTTGCCATTTGCCGATGTGGTGCTGCCGGCAGCGGGCTGGCTGGAGAAAGATGGTACGATGACCAACTCAGAGCGACGCATTAATTACATCAACCAAGTAGTAAAGGCACCCGGCGAAGCATTGCCCGACTACGAAATTATTTGTCGTGTGGCTCGAAAAATGGGCTATTCAGGATTCAACTTTAGAAGTGCCAACGAAGTTTTTGACGAGTTCAAACAGCTGACCGCTGGAACAAACCTTTCTTTCGAATCATTAACTTACGATCACCTTCAAACGCACGGAACAGCTCAATGGCCTTTCATAAACGGCAATGGAACCGAACGTCTGTTTAAGGATAAGAAATTTTACACCCCAAATCAAAAAGCAAATTTGTTTGCCGTTCAACCTCAAAACGAATCGGAAGAACCAAGCAAAGAGTTCCCCCTGATTTTGACAACCGGCCGTGTTCGCGACCAATGGCACACGATGACCAAAACCGGCAAAGTACAAAAGTTGAAGCAGCACATTGAGCATTCCTATCTGGAAGTCAATCCGATTGACGCAGACTTGCACGATATTAAGAACGATGATATTGTCGTCGTTGAAGGTCGAAATGGAAAAGTTCAGGTTCCGGCAAAAGTAACCGACGAAATTCGCCAAGGCGTTGTTTTCCTTCCCATGCACTGGGGAAAAGTGCTGTCGGGTATCAATGCTCGAACCAACAATATTACCAATGACCTGGTCGACCCAAAATCGAAGGAACCGGATTTTAAATTCACCACTGTCGCTATTTCAAAATACAGCAAACCCCGGGAACAAATTGTTGTGGCAGGTGCAGGAGCTGCTGCCATTCAATTCATTAGAAGCTATCGTAAAAAAAATACAACTGACGAAATTATCGTCATTTCCAAAGAAAATCACCCTTTTTACAACCGGGTGTTATTGCCCGATTACATTGCTGGAACGTTGAGTTGGGAAGCGCTGCAAAAGACAAGTGATGAGGAAATCGAACGTTTAAACATCAAATTGGAAGCCAGTGTAACACTTGAAAAAATTGATTCAAAAGACAAGACCATATTTTGCTCCGACGGAAAAAGCATCAGTTACGATAAGCTGATTTTGGCAACCGGTTCATGCCCAAATGTTGCCAAGCCGGAATGGATGCAACATCCGAGAGTATTTACCATTCGAGACAAACACGATGCCGATCGTTTTAAAGACAACGTAAAGCCAACCGACCAGGTACTGGTCGTAGGTGGAGGATTGCTGGGACTGGAAATGGCCGCTTCAATGTTGGAATTAGATGTTAAAGTCTCCTTAGCTAATCGCAACCCACGCCTGATGGACCGTCAACTCGATAATGAATCCGGCAGTTTGCTTCGTGAAATTCTGGAAGAAAAAGGAATGAACATTCTCTTTAACGATGAAGTCAGCCAACTTTCAGCCGATCCGAAAAATCGATATCTGGTCTCGTTTAAAAGTGGGAAACGTATTTCGTTTGATGCAGTAGTTTTCGCCATAGGCACCAAGCCAAATATCGAGTATGCCAAAGATGTTGTGAATACCCGCCGTGGAATTTTGATTAACGAGCACTTGCAAACCAGCTGCCACTCTATTTATGCCATTGGCGAAATTGCAGAACTGAACGGTAACCTCTTTGGAATTACTGCCGCCGCCGAAGATCAGGCGAAAGTTTTAGCCGACCATATCAATGGCAATCCAATGAGCGAATACCACGGAACCGAATCCATGAATATTTTAAAATTCCCCGGAATTGACCTATGCTCAATCGGACTTACCCGAATACCTGATGGCTCGAAAGATTATGAGGAAGTGATTTTTATTGATAAAGCCACCCGGTATTATAAAAAGTGCATTGTAAAAGATGACGTATTGATGGGTGCAATTTTGATGGGAGACAAAGCTGAATTTGCTGAATTCAAAAAGCTGATCATTAAAAAAACCGAATTAGCCGGATTACGAAATAAACTGCTGCGTACAGGTAAACCTGTTGAACCGGTCGTTGGCAAACTGCTTTGCTCCTGCAACAATGTGGGGGTAGGAAATATTCAAAAAGTTATCCGGGAAGGCGCTAATAATATGGATGCGGTCTGTGAGCACACCAGTGCCGGCTTGGGCTGTGGAAGCTGTCGCCCGGAAATTCAAAAAATATTGAAAGAAGAACAAAAATTGGTTGCGATCAACTAAGAAGAACATGAGTGAAACAAAAGAACTATATCGAATTTTAAATAAAGGAGGAGTGCTCTCTCCCGCCCTGCTATACGAAATACTGTTGGTAGCAGAAAAGGCCGGGAACAACCATGTTCATTTTGGATCACGGCAAGATATTCTGTTTTATCTGCCAACGAATTTTCAACCCGAACAGCTGAACAGAAGTGGTGTTTCCATTCACAAACGCACATCCGGAATTCAAAATTTAGTTTCATCTTATTCTTGTGTCGACATTTTACCTTCAACATCGTGGATATATTCCGGTATTTACCTGAAAATCATCGATCAGTTTACCTACGACCATTTTCTGCGAATAAACATCGTTGACCCAAAACAAAATATGGTGCCACTTTTTTATGGGCACCTCAATTTTGTAGCATCCGAAACACCAAACTATTGGCTTTTGCACCTGAGTTTAAACCCGAACAAAGACCCACAAGTTTGGCCCGCACTAATTTTCACAGATGACATTGCAACATTCGCCCAAACACTGGAGCAGTTAATTATTCGGGACAAGCTAGAAACAGTTGACGCCTTGTTGAATGCACTCGCAAGTTCACCGTTACTGAAAAGCACACTCGAAAACACGAAAAAAATTGACCTCCCAATCGGATTTTTTCCTTACTACGAAGGCTTAAATAAAATAGATGGTAAGGATCAGTATTGGGCCGGGTTTTACTGGCGAAACAACAACTATCCTATTCAATTTTTAAAGGAAGTTTGTCAGCTCTGCCAGCGAACAAATGTGGTGAAAATAAGCTTCACACCCTGGAAAACACTTCTGATAAAAGATATTGAAACTAAAGATAAAATACACTGGGAAGAACTGATAGGGCGATTCGGGATTAACATGCGCCACTCTTCGTTTGAACTGAATTGGCACTTGCCATTATTGGATGAGAAAGCATTTAAACTAAAACGATACCTGGTTTCAGCGTTCGACAAATTTGACATCCGAACTTATGGATTGTCATTTGGAATTCAGACCCAGCCGGGAGAAAAATTTACTTCGGTTGTCATCCGAATTAAAGGCCGATTGTCTTTTTTGGGCAAGTACGATTTCACCCGAAAATACAGCATTGAATATGCTTATGATTTCAATCCAAACAATAACCATTACCTGGAATATGCCGGTAACCTAAGTAAGGATGAGCTGCCGGAAAAGCTAAATGACATTTCAAAAAAATACTATGCGCAGTCGTTTGTGCAAAGCCAAACGCGCCACCTAAACAGGCAGGAATCTCCCAGGCGCACATATAAAATCGTGCACCAATGCCCCGAATGCCGCACTGTATATGACGAGCGATATGGCGATTTATTAACCAAGATTGAAGCGGGTACCGCATTTAATGAATTACCGGAGCACTACCGTTGCCCGGTTTGTGAAACCCCGAAAACAGCCTTTAGCGAACTAGAAATAACTGAATTAACAAGCTAAAAATAGATTGATGCAAAAAATTGAAGACCATATCGGAAGACGTTTTGAGAAACTACGGGTGAGCTTACTAAACACCTGCAATTTCTCTTGCGAATACTGCGTCAGCGACGACACGGCGGCTTCAGGAATGGCTGTCATTTCTGCTCCCAAAGAAGAGCAGCTAAGCACCGATGAGTTTGCATCAATGATTGGTGCCGTTCATAAGTTGGTCAACCTAAAAAGCATCCGCTTAACGGGTGGCGAACCGCTGCTGTACATGGGCCTTTTTGAGCTGATTAGTAAAATAAGAAAGCTCGGAATTGAGGATATACGCCTGACAACAAATGGTTATTACTTGAAGCAAACAGCCAGCCAGTTGAAGGAAGCCGGACTTCAGTCAATCAACATTTCGATTGACGCTATTGACCTGGAACTATTCAAAAAAATAGCCAGACATCATCAAGCCCAACGGGTTTTTGACGGCATTGAAGCAGCTTTACATGCCGGATTTCATGTGAAGCTGAATGCTGTCATCATGCGTGGGAGGAATGAATCACAGATTATTCCGCTGTTAGATTATGCCGCTCAACTGGGCGTTAAAATCCGGTACCTCGAGCTGATGAAAATGGGGCATCTGTTCGAAGGAAACAACAACTTGTTCTTTTCCGAAAAAGAGATACTGGAGACCATTGATCAGCATTACGGAATTTCGAAATTGCCCCGAAAACAATCGGAAACAGCACGCTACTGGTCGGCTGGAGAAAACCGAACATTTGGAATTATTGCCAACGAGTCAACACCTTTTTGTCATGATTGCAATCGCTTGCGAATGGACAGCCGAGGCTATTTCTACGGATGCCTAAGCAATGCCCGTGGCGAAAAATTAGCACCCTTTATTCAAAAACCTGAAGTATTAACCCAAAAATTACAGCAATTGCTACTGCTAAAACAACCGGTCAGGTTTCATGGCAGCCAATTGTCAATGAGAAATATAGGAGGATAACAATGGAAACACAAATTCAAATTACATGCTTTGCCGGACTGCGAAAGTTTTTCGCGCCGCAGATGGAAGTACAATTGAAACTTCCGGCATCGTACCAGTCAGTCATTCAAAAACTAAAAAAACTAAACCCTGAAGCCAATGAGATTTTGGACAATTGCCGGATCGCAGTCAACGAAAAGTTTGTACCGCATACTCAAATAAAAACAAGCGATGAGCCGGTTTACCTGATTCCACCATCAAGTGGTGGCTAAAGAAAAGTTGGCAGCGGACAGTCACAGTAATCCGTGAGTGACAAACAAATGACTATCAATGACAATATAATGACTAATCAATGAAGCACATTCAACATACACCCATCAATTACGCCAACTTGTTCGATGACTTTCGCGATCCGAACTCAGGTGCTGTGGTTTTGTTCAGTGGCGAAGTGCGCGACAATAACAAAGGCAAAGCAGTTACTCATTTGGAGTACGAGGCATACGAGCCCATGGCCGAGAAAATGATTGAAGAGATTTTAACCGATACCCATAAAAAATGGGACCTGAACAAGGCGATCTGTGTGCACCGTGTCGGACATGTTGATATTTCCGGATGTGCCGTAGTGGTTATTACCGCATCGGCACACCGGGCTGCGGCATACGAGGCCAACCGTTACATAATCGATCGGGTAAAGTATGAAGTGCCTATTTGGAAACACGAATTTTATACCGATGGAAGCAGCGAATGGGGACAAAACTGCGATTGCAGCTCCCCTTCACACCCACATCATCATAAACACGAACACCAACACGCCGAATGAAACGAGCATGTAAAGGTTTTTACAAAAAAGAGGATCATTATAAGCGAGTTCCATCGAATACCGCTAAAAATTAAAAATATAATGAGATGAAGAAGCTAACCACAGAAGAATATAGCCGCTTTTCCCGTCACCTTTCGCTAGCCGAAATTGGTGAAGCAGGACAGCAAAAGCTAAAAAATTCTCGGGTGCTGGTGATTGGCGCCGGAGGATTGGGAAGCCCTGTGCTGATTTACCTGGCGGCTGCAGGTGTTGGCACCATTGGTATGGTGGACGATGATGTTGTCAGCCTCTCTAACTTACAACGGCAAGTGCTGTACACTTCTTCGCAAGTTGGTAAAAAGAAGATTGAAATGGCGGCAGAGCGGCTAACTGATTTATATCCGGCCATTGAAATTGAATTATACGACACCCGACTAAATAAAGAAAATGCAACCAAGCTGCTTGAATCATACGATGTAATAGCAGATTGCTCAGATAATTTCGCCACCCGCCAACTCTTGGGCAGCAAAACACAACGACTCAGCAAACCGCTGGCTTTTGCCTCGGTAATGAACTACGAAGGGCAAGTTACCGTGTTCAACTATCAAAACGGACCCGCTTTTAGCCAGCTCTTCCCAACCGTTCCTAAGGACGGGATTTATCAACCAGACGATATTGGACTGGTGGGCGTTTTGCCCGGCATTACCGGCAGCCTTCAGGCCAACGAAGTGATCAAAATAATCACCGGATACGGTGAGGTAATCTCTGGCAAATTATTGGTTTTCTCAATTTCTGAAAACCGATTTAACCTGTTTTCAATTTAACCCAAGGCTTGCGCGACAACCCGTCGGGTTGGCTCAGGCAAATTTAACTGTAAAGCAACATGATGACCATGATCAGACATTTTACCCCAGGTTTTTTGCACAATCTGAACCAGTTGCGCATCCGACTTTCCATGCATAAAATCATTCATGTAATGCTCAAGGAAAACAAGACAAACCACATCCTCCAGTTTTTGTGCTTCATCCAACCGATGAATGTTCAGCTTCTTCAGGATGTCAACCACCTCCGAAATAAAATCGTCAGAGTAGCCACTGGCTTTCAGAATAGCCTTGGCTCTGTCAGCTTGGTAATCGCCCAAAAAGTTGCGCCACTGGAAGTAGCCAATCCGCCCCTCGGGGTATTCAGATCGCTTAACTTCCCATCGATGCAAATGCTGACAGTAGGTTGCAATGGTCAACGCTTCCGAAGCATCGGGGTAAACTTGCGTCAAACAAGCAAGCAGCCGCCGGGTGTACAACCACTCTGCCGGGACTTGGTCAGAACCGACAAGTTCAATATTGGGATCTTGCAAATGGGCGGCTTTCAACGCCTCCGTTGCATTTTGAAAAGATTCACTGTGCATGAGAAAAAGATTTTAATGATTAAACGTGAACTAAGCTGAAAAGTTGACTTCCTGACAAAAGGATATTAATCGCATTTACCGTACTGATTTTAAAGAGAAAACGAGAACCCAAAACTGGTTCCCGGGGATCTCTACACCTTATTGAAAAAATTCAAGAATTTAATATAGCCAAAAATGAGGAAAAGAATTGTATTAATTGGAAACGGAATGACCGGCTACAAATTTTGCGAAAAGTTTGCCTCTTCCCTTTTAAAAGAGCAGTATGAGCTGGTTGTTTTTGGCGAAGAACCACACCCGGCTTACGATCGGGTTCACCTTACATCGTACTACACCGGAACGGTTCCTGATGAGCTGCTGCTGGCACCTGCCGGGTGGTACGATGAGCACAATATTGACTTGTTGACCAATGAAAAAGTAACCGCCATTGACAGAGAAGCCAAAACGGTAAGCTCTGAAAAAGAAAAGACTTATTCCTATGATATCCTGGTATTGGCCACCGGATCATCGGCATTTGTCCCACCAATTGAGGGTATTGAAAAAGAGGGAGTCTTTGTATACCGCACGTTTGACGATATCGACAAAATCAAGAAATATATTCCAAAGGCCAGTAAAGCTGCAGTAATTGGTGGTGGATTGCTTGGTTTAGAAGCTGCAAAAGCAGTATTGGACGACGGCCTGCCGACCAGTATTATTGAATTTGCATCCCGCTTGATGCCGCGTCAGTTGGACCCTCAGGGCGCTAATATTTTGAAATCGAAACTGGAAAATTTTGACCTGGAAGTGCTACTCAATAAAAGTACCGAGAAGATTACAGGCAATGGCAAACTGGAAGGCTTGCAATTTGCCGATGGATCCTCGCTGGATGCTGACCTGTTGGTTATTTCTGCAGGAATTCGCCCACGAGACGAATTGGCCAGAAGTGCAGGACTGGAAGTGCACCAACGAGGAGGAATCGTGGTGAACAGCAAAATGGAAACCGCCGATCCTTCGATTTTCGCAATTGGCGAATGTGTTGTGGTGCACAATATGGTGTGGGGGCTAGTTGCTCCTTGCTACGAGATGGCCGAAATTTTGGTAAATAATATTGGTGGACAATCGCAGGAGTTCTTAGGCTTCGACCTTTCATCTAAATTGAAATTAATTGGAACTGACGTTGCCAGTTTTGGTGAAGCACTGGTTGAAAGCGATAAAATTAAAACCATCGTTTACGAAAACAAATCACGTGGTATATACAAACGCCTGAACATTTCGGAAGATGGCAAGTATCTGCTGGGCGGTATTTTGGTTGGTGAAGCCGAAGAATACAACATGCTGAAACAGGTCGTCAATAACAAAATAGCCTTGCCTGAAAATCCTGAGGACTTTATACTTGGAGCACGCGGTGGAGAAGGTGCCGCGGGAATTGGGGTTGGCGACCTACCCGACACCGCTGCTATTTGTTCGTGCGAAAACATTACCAAAGGCGATATACTCAGCGCCATTGAAACCGATGGTGCTGAATCGGTGCCAAAAATTAAAAAGTGTACCAAAGCCGGAACCGGGTGTGGTGGCTGCGCTCCAATGCTTGACGATTTGCTGACACACTATATGAAATCGCAAGGTCGGGAGGTGCGAAAAACCATCTGCGAGCATTTCGATTATACCCGTCAGGAACTATATGATTTGATTAAAATTAATGAATTCAAAAGCTACAATGAGTTGATTCTTGCTTATGGCAAAGGCTCAGGTTGCGAAACATGTAAGCCGGTTGTGGCTTCTTTGCTGGCAAGCATCTGGAATGATTTGATCACAAAGCAAGATACAATTCAGGATACCAACGACCGCTTTTTGGCAAACATTCAGCAACGCGGAGTTTATTCTGTCGTTCCCCGAATTCCAGGTGGTGAGATTACTCCTGAGAAATTGATTGTCATTGGACAGGTAGCGAAAAAATACGATCTGTATACCAAGATTACCGGAGGACAACGAATTGACTTATTTGGTGCCCGGGTAGATCAGCTACCCGCCATTTGGGAGGAACTGATTGATGCCGGCTTTGAAAGTGGTCATGCCTACGGAAAATCGCTGCGGACTGTTAAAAGCTGTGTGGGATCGACTTGGTGTCGCTACGGAATGCACGATTCGGTTTCGTTTGCCATTGAGGTTGAAGACCGCTACAAAGGATTGCGTTCTCCGCACAAACTAAAAGGTGGCGTCTCGGGCTGTGTGCGCGAATGTGCCGAAGCTCGCGGTAAAGATTTTGGAATCATCGCCACCGAAAAAGGCTGGAACTTGTTCGTGTGTGGCAACGGAGGAGCCAATCCACGCCATGCTGACCTGCTGGCATCCGATATCGACAAGGAAATAGTGGTTAAATACCTCGATCGCTTCCTGATGTACTACATTAAAACAGCCGAACCATTAACCCGGACATCCAAATGGCTGGCTAGCCTGGAAGGCGGATTGGGCTACTTGAAAGATGTGGTGGTGAAAGACTCACTTGGCATAGGGAACAAGCTGGAAGAGGAAATGGCCGAGCTGATATCTCACTACAAATGCGAATGGACTGAAGTTGTCCGCACTCCGGAATTAAGAAATAAATTCCGTCATTTCGTGAATTCAGACGAAATCGACAATAACATCAAATTTGTACCACTACGGGATCAAAAAATCCCTGCAAAAGCATAACAATCATGAAAGTAAAAGAACAAACCGAAATCAAAGAATGGGTGAAGGCCGCTGCAGTGGAGGATTTTCCTAGAAATGGAGGAGCTGCAGTACTCGTTAACGGAGAGCAAATTGCAGTTTTCAACTTTACCAACGAAGGGCGTTGGTTTGCCACTCAAAACCAATGCCCACACAAAGGCGAAATGGCTATTTCGCGCGGACTGACGGGCGACAGTGAAGGACATCCGAAAGTGGCGTGTCCGTTTCATAAAAAAACCTTTTCGCTGGAAGATGGCAAATGCCTGACGGATGAAGAATACCAGCTGAAAACCTTCCCGGTGAAAATTGAGGAGGGGTATGTATTTATCGGAATTGAATAAAATTCTATAAATCGACGATCAACGAAAAGAAGTAGCCGATTTTGCAAAAACCACGGAGGAGCAGGTAATTCGTGTCATCTCGGCGCTCAAAAAAGAAGGGCTCATTGTCAGCGACGCAAAAAAGTTAGGAATTCCCAGCGCCGAAATACTAAAACAAGAGATTTTTCACCGAACACCGTGCACGTTTAATTGCAGGGTACAAAACCGACAAGTTTGGCTTCAAAATGTCTCTTCAGGATGTGCGCATCTGGGGCGAAACCGGACAGATCAACAAGTCGGATCAGTTATTAAGTACCCACGAAGCATATGGTGAATATTATGCTTCAACCCAATCGACTTTCCGTGTTGGGCGCCAGGAAATAATTTTATTGGCCGACCGGGTAATCCCATTGAAACCGGGACCAAAAGCTACTTTGGGAACCGTTTTCCCAATCGAATTCAAACGTCCGCGAGATAAAGCCACAATTAATGCTGATGAGAATTTCAAGAAGGAACGCAATGCAATTAATAGCTACTTAATGGAATTGGGTAAATTTCGATCTGCTTCAAACAAAAAAGTATATCATCTACCACAGATTGAACCCCAACTACCCAGGCAGAAAAAGGCGATTGTTTAACACTTCAAATACTGATAAAGATGGAAATTGTAACCGATACCAAGGTCATGTTGGAGTGTAAAGACCTGAAAAAAGCTTATCCAACACCAACAGGCGATTTTGTAGTGCTGGAAGATTTTCAGCTACAAGTCAAAGAAGAAGAATTCATATCGATCATCGGCCATTCGGGCTGCGGAAAATCAACCTTATTAACCATGGTCGCAGGCCTGAATGAGATTACAGCAGGTCAGGTTTTGCTTGACGATGTGCCAATCAACGGAGCAGGTCCAGACCGGGCAGTTGTTTTTCAGTCGCCCAGCCTGCTTCCCTGGATGACGGCGATTGAAAATGTGATGATCGGAGTGAAGCAAGTTTTTCCGCATGCCACAAAAGCCCAACGAAACGACATTTGTAAATACTACCTGAGTAAAGTCGGTTTGGCAGATGCCTTTCATAAAAAGGCGATCGATTTGTCGCAGGGCATGAAGCAACGTGTTGGAATTGCCCGGGCATTTGCTTTAAAGCCAAAAGTTTTATTACTTGATGAGCCATTTGGAATGCTCGACTCAATGACTCGTGTGGAGCTGCAGGACGTTCTGATTGATGTGTGGTCCAAAGAAAAAATTACAGCTATTATGGTTACGCATGATGTGGACGAGGCGATTTTTCTGTCGGACCGGGTAATTATGATGACCTCCGGCCCTTACGCCAAAGTAGGCGACTTGGCTCATATTAAACTAAAACGTCCTCGTGAACGTCATACAGTAGTGAAGCATTCTAATTTTTATAAATATCGTCAACACTTACTAACATTCCTGGATCATTAATACAAACCAATGAATCTAAAAAATTATACTTGTCGTTCCTGCACCAACGAGAATTGCTTGATTAAAAAGCACATTCATACTGAAGCTATACAGCCCTACCTCAAGCAGAAAAACACATTCCCGTGCAATAAAAAGCAGCAATTTATTCTCGAGGGAGCTCCCGTCAGCGGGCTATATTTTATTTACGAAGGCTGTGTAAAAGTTTTTAAACAAACAGCCAACAAGAATTCGCAGATTATTCGTTTTTCCAAAAACGGTGAGATTGTTGGCCACCGCGGTTTTGGAACCAATTACGTATACGACATCAGCGCAAGCGCTTTGACTGACTCTATTTTGTGTAACTTCTCGACCGATGTGTTGATAGAAATGTTACACAAAACACCACCGTTAATGTTCGACTTTATGCTTTTTTACGCGGATCAGCTTCAAAAAAGCGAAGCCAATGCCAAACGGTTTGCACAGATGACCGTTCGCGAAAAAGTGATCAATGGCTTGTTGTTTATCATGCAAAAATTCGGTCAAACTGATAGTTTCATCAACATAACGCTTTCACGCAAGGACATTGCAGACTTTGCCGGCACTTCAACCGATCAGGTAATTCGTGTTATTTCGGCCTTAAAAAAAGAGGGACTGTTAAATGCTAAAGGGAAAAGACTAGGCATCCCTGATGTTGAAAAATTTGAAGCTCAACTTAAAGAAACCCAATATTTCCTGGAAGGATAAGTCAGAAGCTAAAAAAAATAATTCCTTGCAAATCAGCTCCAACTATTGCGGTGAGTTGTTTTCGCCATCCTTTCATAATTAGATATTTTATAATACTCGCAAACCGCTAAACACCAACCAATAATCATCTAAAAAAAACTTCAAACCCAAATCAAGGCCTGATTAAGCACTGCCTGCTCCCCCGTGGTTTTGATAAACTTTACCTTTTTACCTTTTGAGGGAGTTTCGAGAATAGCCCGAGCCTTCTCAATTTGCTTTTCCATCTCATACTTGTCCTTTCGGTTTGGATAAATTGCCCAGCCTTGCTCCAACAATGTAGTTGATGTTATTTGACAAAAGCGCCTGAATGTTGGTAGTGCTTATCATTGCTGCATCGGCAACC